>NZ_FLUY01000753.1 GCF_900092655.1 Candidatus Thiosymbion oneisti | reverse complement strand
CCGCCGGGAGAGGGTTGGGGAGAGGGGATCAAAAGGATGAATCGCTCTACTTTTTCACTTATAAATTTACCACTACCCCCACGCGAACCGCATCAATGGATGACATCCAATCGATTGGTTGGGCACGCCCGCCGTCCATGGCGGGCTTTGCCCAACCTACCTGACTGCGCCCTGACTGCGCTCAAGGCAGGCTCTCTTCCGCCGGGAGGGGGGCTTTGAGGCTTGACTTAACGGCATTGGGTAATGATTCGCCTGATCAAGAAGCTCGACCGATCGGTCCGGACCGACTTCAGTGTTACCTTGACCCTGGAGCAACGGGTCAGGAGTCGATTGCGGGTAAGGTTGGACGACGGGCGTGAGGCGGGGATCTTCCTCGCCCGCGGTGATCGCCTGCGGGATGGTGACTGTCTGATCTCCGAGGAACGGCTGATCGTGCGGGTCAAAGCGGCCCAGGAGCCCGTCTCCACCGTCCGCGGCCGAGACCCCTGGCTATTCGCCCGCGCTTGCTACCACCTGGGAAACCGCCATGTGGCCCTGCAAATCGAGCCCGGACGCCTGCGCTACCCCCACGATCATGTGTTGGACGCGCTGGTGCGCGGCCTGGGCCTGGAGGTAATCCTGGAAGAGGCCCCCATCGAACCCGAGCGCGGCGCCTACGGTGGCCCGGGGCATACCCATGGCGCAGGACACCGGGAGCACTGACGACCCCTTGCCGCTGCTGCGGCTGCTGCAGCTGGTGAGCCCGTCGCTGCCGATCGGGGGCTTTGCCTATTCTCAAGGCATCGAGTGGGCGGTGGAGGCGGGCTGGATCCGTAGCGCTGAGCAGCTGCAGGCCTGGCTCCTGGATCAGCTCGGCAACTCCCTGGTCAATCTGGACCTGCCCTTGCTGGCACGCATGTATGACGCCGCTCGGGTTCGGGACCTGGCGGCCATGATCCACTGGATCGATTGGTTGCTCGCCGCCCGCGAGACCTCCGAGCTGCGGGCGGAGGAGGCCAATCGCGGACGCGCCCTGGCGGATCTGCTGATCGCCTGGGAGCTGACCGGGGCCCGGGATTGGAAGACGACCCTGGCGCGCAGTCAGGCCGCGGGGTTCGCCTTCGCCGCCGCGGCCTGGGCTATCCCGGTGCGCAACACCGCCCTGGGATATGCCTGGGGCTGGTTGGAGAATCTGGTCCTGGCCGGGATTAAAATCATCCCCCTCGGTCGCGCCCAGGGCCAGCGGATACTCCAGCGGTTGGCGGCGGAGGTTCCCGCGGCCGTCGCCAGGGCACTGGCCCTCGCCGACCACGAGATCGGGGCCTCGACCCCGGCCCTGGCTATCGCCAGCAGCGCCCACGAGACCCAGTACACCCGTCTGTTTCGCTCTTGAGGCACCGAACATGAACAACTCGGCCCTACGCATCGGTGTCGGCGGTCCCGTCGGCTCCGGCAAAACGGCGCTGCTGGACGCCTTGTGCAAACGCCTGCGCGGGGATTTCCAGCTGGCCGTGGTCACCAACGACATCTACACCAAAGAGGACGCCGAGTTCCTGATCCGCAGCCGGGCCCTGGACGCGGCGCGCATCGTGGGGGTGGAAACCGGCGGTTGCCCTCATACCGCCATCCGCGAAGACGCCTCCATGAACCTGGCGGCGGTGGAGGATCTCCAGGCGCGCTTCCCGGATCTGGATGTGATCTTCATCGAGAGCGGCGGCGATAACCTCTCGGCCACCTTCAGCCCGGAGTTGGCGGATCTGGCCCTCTATGTCATCGATGTGGCCGAGGGCGAGAAGATCCCGCGCAAGGGCGGACCCGGCATCACCCGTTCGGATCTGCTGGTGATCAACAAGATCGACTTGGCGCCCTATGTGGGGGCGTCGCTGGAGGTCATGGCACGGGACGCCAAGCGCATGCGGGGCGAGCGGCCCTTCGTGTTTACCGACCTGCGGCAGGGTCAAGGGCTGGACCAGGTCGTGGATTTCATCCTGCGCGAAGGGATGCTCGCCCGAGCGCCGGGGTCGTCCCTCCCCCAGGGCAAAGGTGTCTGAATTTCGGTAGTGCTTAGAGGCTATCTGAAAACTAACCAAACCGCGCCAAATCATTCAGGATTGCTTTTAACCAGACAGCTTCTAAGAGGCACGAGGCCCGCGTCTGCCACCCCAGGCGCCAGCGCGTAGATTGGGCATAAAAAAGTAGGTCGGGGCCAGGACGGAACCCCGCGGAGATGGTTTGGTGGACGCTCGGGCTCAGGCTAACTGGTGGCGCTGTTTCATGTCCAGGTAAACGAGGTCGGAGACGGCGCGAATGGCGTCGCTGCGCTGAGTGATCCAATGCTCGTAATGCTGGGCACGGGAGGGGCGCTCGATGATACCGATAAAGATATAGGGGTAATGTCTTCCCCCGCGCCCCGGTGCCTCGATGATGCCCATGTTCCCGCACAGGCGGGCCGTGGAGCCGGTCTTGTCGTAGATCTTCACGTCGTCCGGAATGGATCTGACGCCGTGACAGATGCGGTCCTGATTGGGCAGAGACATGATTTCGCGCAGCTCGTCCGTGCCGGGCATGCGGTCGTGCCACAGGGCATATAAGAAGCGGCTGTAATCATGGGCCGACGCCAGGTTGCGGTAGGTACGGCCATCGGGGGGAATCGATTCCACGATCCGGGTCTCGCGAAAGACGCCGGGTGCGTTCTTCTTCAATACCCGTTCTACATCCTTCGGCCCGTGGTTCCGCTCGTGCCGGCTGACGATGGCCATAATGCGATTGGTCGCCCGGTTATCGCTGTCACGGATCATAGCTTCCATGGTCTTGCGCACCGCTCCGGTGTAGCGCAGCTTACCGCGGGCATCCTGGAGCTTGTAGAAGTAGGCCTGGGCGACAAAGGGCTTGATCATGCTGGCCGCCTGGCGCGGGATATCCTCGTTGATGGCGACCAGCTTTTTGCGGGAGGTCAAGTCGTAGACGGACCAGGAGGTCTTTTCTTCCGGGCGTATCAGGCCCCGGGAACGCATGCCTTTGACCAGATCCGAGACCTGTCGTTGCAGGGGCGGCCGCCGGCCGCCGGCCCGGACCAGGGATGGCAATCCCAGCGCCAGGGCACCGGAGCAAGATACCACGGCGGCGAGGAATTCCCGCCGCGTAGGGAAGGACAGGGTGTTTTCCGAGAGCCCAGGATCCGGAAAGTCGTTATGCGTGCTCATGGTCGATGCTCACTCCTGATCTGAATTCTCCGGAGTCGTGATGACCAAGTAATGAGGTACGGCCGATACCCGACGCACCTCCGCGCGTCGAACCTGATATCGACTATCTGTCCAGCATAGACGCTCGCAATCGAAAGGACAACCGGCGAATGCAAAGAATTGTGATATTTGTCAGATAGATCAGAGCGGTTTTTAATATCTGGGAATAGTGATTGAGGCACAAGATAGCGTGCGCCCTTGACCTGCGAAGCACGCCATCTTGGGTCTCCCGTCGGTGAGATCTGAGTGTGGGTTATGCCGTCAGCGTCCGCTGGAATCCCCTTTCCGCTCGCTGTCGGCGGCGTACTCGAAGGCGTCGGAGAACATCTGGTCCATCGCCAGCCCGCGTGCCCCGAAGGCCGCTCGGCCCGCATCCACCATCATCGGTGGTCCGCTCATATAGACATCGAAGCCACTCAGGTCCGGATGGTCGGCGACGACCGCCTCGTGAACGAAGCCGGTGCGTCCCGTCCAATCCGTGTCCGGCTCGGACAGGACCGGCGCATAGGTCAGGTTGGAGTGCTCCCGCGCCCATTGCTCGGGTAGGTCCGGTAGGTAGAGGTCGCGTCGTGCGCGTACCCCCCAGTAAAGGTGCATGGGACGCTCGATGCCGATATGGAAGGCATGCTCGATGATGCCCTTGATGGGGGCGAAGCCGGTTCCCCCGCCCATGAAGATCAACGGGCGCTGCGAGTCCTCCCGCAGGGTAAAGGTCCCCAGCGGTGCCTGGATACGCAGGATGGTCTTCTCCTGCATGCTGTCGAAGACATAATCGGTGAACTCGCCGCCGGTTACGTGGCGTATATGGAGCTCGATGAGCGCGTCGTCATGGGGCGCATTGGCGATGGAGAAGGCGCGCTTGCGTCCGTCGCGCAATATGAAGTCCAGGTACTGTCCGGCAAAGAACTGGAGACGCTGATTGTCCGGCAGCTTGAGGTAGAGCCGGATCACATCATGGTTCAGTTGTTGCTTGGCGACGACCCGGCACGGGAGGGTGCGCACTTCCACCTCGGCCGCGGTCGTGACCTCCTGGACCCGGATGATCAGATCACTCCGGGGGACGGCCTGACAGGTTGTGCAGGTGTCTTGGCTCCGGCCTTGGAGTGCCTCCGGCGCGCCCTCGGGATAAACGACCTCACCCTGCAGCAGCCGGGCGGCGCAGGAACCGCATTGACCGTTGCGACAGCCATACGGCAGGCCGATTCCCTGGTGCAGCGCGGCTGCGAGCAGGCCTTCGCCGGTCGCGACCTCGAAGGTGTGACCGCCGGGCTCGGTACGGACCTTGAAACTCATGATACTCTCTACAATCTACAACGGATAAGGTGGTTGGGATGGCGGCTTGAATGTCGATAACCTCCTTCAATATGGTGCCGTCGGCCGTTTCGACAACCCGTCAGTAACCGAACAACGGGGGCATCCGTGTGGTTTGAGACCTTTATCGACCAGCTGTGGCAGGTCATGCTCGACCTGTCGCCCTCACTGCTGCTCGGGCTGTTGATCGCCGGACTGGTGCACCTGTATCTACCCGAGGGATTGGTGCACCGAGGACTCAACCGTCCTAACCTGCGCAGTGCCGCCAGGGCCGCGTTGATCGGCGTGCCGCTGCCCCTCTGCTCATGCGGAGTCATCCCCACCGCGCTGGGCCTGCGTAACCAAGGCGCCTCCAAGGGTGCGACCACTGCCTTCATGATCAGTACGCCCCTGACCGGCGTGGACTCTCTCTTGGTCAGCGCCTCCTTTCTCGGTTGGCCCTTCGCGTTGTTCAAGCTGGCGGCGGCCTTTGTGACGGGCCTGATCGGCGGCACTCTGGTCAACCGTTTTACCACGCCTGGTGATCAGTCTCGGCATGAGTCCGTGGTGACCGCCGCTGAGCCGAGCGCAGGGGGTCTGAAGGGTGCTTTGCGCTACGCTGTGTTCGACCTGTTGGCGGCGATCGATTTGTGGGTCTTGACGGGGGTCTTGGCAGCGGCGTTGATCGCCACCTTTATCCCCACCGATTATCTGGCCGGCCTGACCTGGACCCAGGGCATCGGCGGCATGTTGCTCGTGTTGGCTATTTCGATCCCCCTCTATGTCTGCACTACCGGCTCAGTGCCGATAGCCGCTTCCCTCATCGCAGCGGGCATGCCGACGGGTACGGCCCTCGTCTTCCTGATGGCCGGACCGGCCACCAACGTCGCGACGCTCGGTGCCGTCTATCGCGTGCTGGGAACTCGCGTCCTGGCAATCTACCTCGGGACCGTGATCCTGATGAGCGTCCTGCTCGGACTCGGCTTCGACGCCTTGCTGTCGGGTGTGTATAGCGTGGGGTGGGCTGTGCCCACCGGCGGTCACAGTGAGCATGGAGGGCACAGCCCACCCTACCTTGCGATCGGCTCCGCCCTGTTGCTGAGCGGACTGCTCGCCTATCTGCTGGGGCTCCGTCTCAAGGCGATGCTCCGGACGTGGCGCGACCCGGAACCGGGAACAGATCTTATGCTCAAAGTGGAGGGTATGTCCTGCGGGCACTGTGTGGGCAGCGTGAAAAAATCCCTGGAAGGCGTCGCGGCCGTCAGCGAAGCGACACCGGACCTGGCTTCCGGGCTGGTACGGGTACGCGGTGACCATTTGGATGTCACTGCTTTGATCCGGGCCGTGGAAGCGGCCGGGTTCCGGGCCTCGGGGCCCTGAAGGGCCTCCGATGCGGTTCGCTGCGGGCGCAGGGCTACCGAATAATAAATTTATTAAAATCAATAAATTCAAACTGTTATGGATCAAACATAACAGTAGGCTTTACTTATAAGTTATTGATTTTAAAGGTCATTCGGTAGCCCTGGCTGCGGGCGTCCATTGATGCGGTTCGCGCCTCTTGGTGGTGCTATCCTGTAAGATCTGCCGCGTTCACCGCACCATTGATGCGGTTCGCGCCGCTTCGTGAGGCCGTCCTGTAAAATCTACCGCGCTCACCGCATCCTACATCCAACGTGAGGCCCGCGCGGGCCGGCAGCACGGGGGTGAGATAGGTGTAGGTTGCGTTAAGACGCCGGCACCGGTGCTCCAGGAAATCAACGAGCCTTGGGGCGTCGAACGCAACACGTCCGGTCCCCCAAACAGTGCCGAATCGTTCAGGATTGCTTTTAACCGGACAGCTTCTAAGTGTTGGGCACGGCGCGCTAGCGGCCGTCGGCTCGGTTGCCGGCTCGGCAGTGCGCGCCTTTGCCCAACCTACGTGCTCTTTGCAACCTTTGCGCCTTTGTGGTTCGGCGGAAATCCGGTTGACCGGGAGGCCCAGATAAACTAGGGTTGTGCCAGGTTCCAGTGCATAGGGTATTCTAAGGTTCCGAATCACTCACGGAGAGAAGCAACCGCCATTCCGCTCCGGCCGAATCCGGGGTTTGCCTGCGGGACCTGTTCGCTCAGTCTGTCCGCGCTTGTCCGATACTCATCGACGGCACTCCCCCTGATCTGAAACCGGTTGATCCGAAAACCGGTGTCCGCGTCCGGCGGCTGGACCTTGCGGTAGGAGTGCTCTTTCGGGTTGTATTCATGACCTGGGATACGAGAGGCTGGGAGACCGCTGAAGTCGCAGGCGGTCGGCAGAATACGGCGGCACACAGCCGTTCACTATTGTCTGACTTGTGCATTGGTCGGGCGACAGTGCCAGATCGATCAATGCACAATTGCACGAGAGAGAGCGATGCGGATCTACGCAGGAAACCTGAGCTACGAGGTCACCGATGATGAGCTTAGAGAAATCTTCGCCGAATTCGGTGAGGTGGCAAGCGCGGATGTGATCAAGGACAAATTCTCCGGCCAGTCCAAGGGATTTGGTTTTGTGGACATGCCCGATAACGACCAGGCTCAAGAGGCCATCAAAGCGCTGAACGGCAAGCTTGTGAGGAGTCGGAATCTGACGGTCAACGAGGCCCGGCCCAAGGTTCCGAGGTCCGGCGGCTTCCGCTGAGCGGAGGCGTCGACGTGCGGTCCTTGTTCTGCAGGGACCGCACGTCCTTGCCCGGCAAGGTCCGGGAAGAGAATTCGGACCTAAGCGGTCTCTGTCGGCGAGGGTTCGGAGTCGGGATCAGTCGATCCCGAGATGGCTCCAGCGCTCGTCCACGCGGCGCTTGATTTGCTCATCCATCCGGATGGGCCGACCCCATTCCCGTTGGGTCTCCCCGCGCCACTTGTTAGTGGCGTCGAAGCCGATCTTGGAGCCTAGTCCCGACACCGGAGAGGCGAAGTCCAAGTAGTCGATCGGCGTACGCTCCACGATCACCGTGTCCCGCTCCGGGTCCATGCGCGTCGTCATGGCCCAGATAACGTCCTTCCAGTCCCTGGGGTCCACGTCCTCGTCCACCACGATCACGAACTTGGTGTACATGAACTGGCGCAGGAATGACCAGACGCCTAGCATCACGCGCTTGGCGTGCCCCGGGTATTGTTTCCTCATGCTGACCACCGCCAGGCGGTAAGAGCAGCCTTCCGGCGGTAGGTAGAAGTCGAGGATCTCCGGAAACTGCTTCTGCAGGATGGGGACGAAGACCTCGTTGAGCGCCACGCCCAAAATGGCCGGTTCGTCCGGTGGCCGGCCCGTGTAGGTGCTGTGGTAGATGGGGTCGCGGCGCTGACTGATGCGGTCGATGGTGAAGACGGGGAAGCTTTCGACCTCGTTGTAATAGCCGGTGTGATCGCCGAAGGGACCCTCGGCAGCTGTGTCCTCGGGGTGGATGTGACCTTCGAGCACCAGCTCGGCGCTCGCGGGTACCTGCAGCTCGTTGCCGATACAGTCGGTAACCTCCGTTCGGCTGCCCCGCAGCAGACCGGCGAAGGCGTACTCGGACAAGCCATCGGGTACCGGGGTGACGGCGGCGAGCATGGTTGCCGGGTCCGCCCCTAAGGCGACGGATACGGGAAAGGGTTCGTCCGGGTGCTCCAGACACCACCCCCGAAAATCCAGGGCGCCGCCGCGATGGGCCAGCCAACGCATGATGACCCGATTAGCGCCCAATACCTGCATGCGGTAGATGCCTAGGTTCTGGCGCGGCTTGTCCGGTCCCCGGGTCACGACCAGCCCCCAGGTGATGAGGGGACCCGCGTCTCCCGGCCAACAGGTCTGGATGGGTAACCGGCCCAGGTCCACCTCCGCTCCTTCGCGTACCATCTCCCGGCAGGGTGGATCACCGAGCCGTCTGGGCGCCATGTCGAGCACCTTCTTGAATATGGGCAGCTTCTGCCAGGCGTCCTTCATACCCTGAGGCGGGTCCGGCTCCTTTAGGAAGGCCAGCGTTTTTCCGACCTCCCGCAGGGCAGCGACGGACTCCTCCCCCATCCCCAACGCCACCCGCTTGGTGGTACCGAAGAGATTGCCCAGGAGCGGGATCCGGGATCCCTTCGGCTTCTCGAACAGCAGGGCGGGTCCTCCCGCACGCAAGGTGCGGTCACAGATCTCGGTGATCTCGAGATAGGGATCGACCTCGCTGAACACTCGCTTGAGCTCGCCCCGTTGCTCAAGCTGGACGATGAAATCTCTCAGATCCTTGTATTGCATTGGAATTGTGGAAACCGCAGCCTTTTTAATCCGCAGATTACGCAGATTTCCACAGATTCAAACAAAATAATCTGTGGAAATCTGCGCAATCTGTGGATAAGAAATGTGGTTCGCTGTACTCGCTGCCCATTTACCCCTTGTGCATTTGCGGCCCTATTTCCTAAGCCGTGATACCCGAGTGCCGCAGCAGGGCATCGATGGTCGGCTCACGGCCCCGGAAGTCCAGGTAGAGATCCATGGCATCGCAGGACCCGCCTTGCTCCAGAATGGTCTTGCGGAAGGCGAGCCCCGTCTCCTGGTCGAACAGGCCGCGTTCCTCGAACAGGGAGAAGGCGTCCGCGGACAAGACCTCCGCCCACTTATAGCTGTAGTACCCCGCCCCATAGCCCCCGGAGAAGATATGGGAGAAGCCGTGGGCAAAGCGGTTGAATGCCGGCGGCTTCATCACGGCGACCTGATCGCGCACCTGATCGAGGAGCTCGTAGATGCGCCCGCCCTGTCGCGGGTCGTACTCCAGGTGCAGGCGGAAGTCGAAGATGGCAAACTCGAGCTGACGTACCAGCTGCATGGCGGACTGGAAGTTCTTGGCCGCCCGCAGGCGTTGGTACAGAGTCTCGGGGATGGGTTCTCCCGTGTCCACGTGACCCGATATCAGGGCCAGGGACTCGGCTTCCCAGCACCAGTTTTCCAGCAGCTGACTGGGCAGCTCCACCGCATCCCAGGGCACGCCATTGATGCCTGCCACTGCCGGATAGTCGACCTGTGTCAATAGATGGTGCAGGCCGTGGCCGAACTCGTGAAACAGGGTCTCGACCTCCTCATGGGTAAGCAGGGATGGCCGATCTCCCACCGGAGGCGTGAAGTTGCATACCAGGTAGGCAATGGGAATCTGGTCGCGGCGGCTGGTGTGGAAGCGGTTTACACACACGTCCATCCAGGCGCCCCCGCGCTTCTTGCTGCGGGCGAAGGGGTCGAGATAGAACTGCCCCCGCAGCTCGCCGCCGCCGTCCCGGATCTCGAAGAATCGCACGTCCGGATGCCAGGTCTCGACGCCTTCCACCTCCCGCACGCGGATGTCGAACAGCCGCTCCACCACCGCGAACATGCCTGCGAGCACGCGCGGGAGGGGAAAATAAGGACGCAGCTCCTCCGCGGTGATCCGGTGCCGGTGCTGACGCAGCTTTTCCGAATAGTAGGCGAGGTCCCAGGGTTCGAGCCCCTCGCATCCATACCCTGCTTCCGCGAACTGCGCCAATGCTTCCAACTCGTGGCGGGCCTGGGCCACGGACCGTTCCGCCAGGTCGTTCAGAAACCGCATGACCGCTTCGGTGGAGCGCGCCATCTTGGTGGCCAGTGAGCGCTGGGCGTAGCTTCCAAAATCCAACAGTACCGCCGACTCATGACGCAGCGCGAGGATGCGCTCCATGATCCGGGTGTTGTCCCACTTGCCGGCGTGCGGTCCCCGGTCCGAGGCCCGGGTGCAGTAGGCCTCATAGACTTCGCGGCGGAGCCCGCGATCGTCCGCATAGGTCATGACCGGGAGGTAAGAGGGTAGATCCAGGGTCAAGACCCAATCCTCCTCGCCCCGGTCAGCGGCCGTCTGCTGAGCCAGGGCCAGGGCCGACTCGGGCAAGCCGGCAAGGGCGGACGGATCTGTGATCCGCTTGCTCCAGGCGTTGGTGGCGTCGAGCAGGTTCTCTTCGTACCTGCTGGTGAGTTCGGCGAGCTCCCGGCTGATCGTCTTGTAGCGTGCCTGCTTGTCCGGCGCCAGATCGACACCGGAGAGACGGAAGTCACGCAGGGCGTCCTCCAGCAGCTTGCGCTGGGAGGCGTCCGGATGTCCCTGGTCGGCGACGGCCCGGAAGCCCTCGAACAGGGCTTGGTTCTGGCCGACCTCGGTGCCGTACTCACTGAGCTTGGGCAGACAGGCGTTATAGGCGGACCGCAGCGCGTCGTTGTTCATGACCGCGTTGAGGTGACTGACCGGCGACCAGGCCCGGTCGAGCCTGTCGTTGGCCTCTGCCAGGGGCTCGACGAAGTTCTCCCAGGTGGGCGGGTCCGTGCGGCGCGTCAACTCCTCGACCCGCGCCCGGCATGCGGCGAGCAAATCATCGACGGCCGGCTCGACCTGCGCGGGACGGATGTGAGAGAAGGGCGGGAGCCCTTTCAATGCCAGTAATGGGTTATCCATAGGACAGCGAAGTCTTTAGAACCACGGATGGACACGGATAAACACGGATTGTGATCCGTATCCATCCGTGGTTCTTGTTTCCAGTCAGGGTAGTCAGGGTAGGGTCCGCTGTGCGGACCGCTTGCGCATTGCGGCTACCTAACATATGAAAAACAAATGGTTAGGTTAAATGTCAACAGAACCTAGTTAAAGCGGTACCCGTTACTGACCCTTGAAAACGCAGGATATGCTGAAACCATGTACCAGCCGCTCAAGACGCAGGCAACGCAGGGAGGTTCGGGGTGGCCCTGGTCGGATCCTGGGGAGCACGAATTGTCCGCTGCGCCCTAATCGGGCAGGAAACCGGTGCTTGCTTTATCCGGGACGCGGGCCCGCATGGCGTGAATCATGTCCCGCTTGGAGCGCGGCTCGAATCCCCGCGGGATGCAGAGGATATGTTGGTGCAGATCTCGGTGGAGCTTGTCGTGGTGGCGTCCCTGGATGGGGATCCAATCGCCGTCGATCGCCTCGAAACGACCGTTGTTGCCGTATGCATAGAGTTTGAAAACGCCGCCCGGCGTACAGCGCAGGCCCTCGAAGGACAGGTTGCGAACGCCGCTTTGGGACTCCACGACCAGGGTGTAGCGTACCGCCCCGTCGGCGCCTATCGAGAGGTGCTTGCCGTCGATGTAGTAACGAAACCGCGACCCGGGATCATCCACGCTGAACTCGACCAGATCCCTGTCGTCCGGCCACGGCGGCAAACTCATGGCTCCTTCCTTCCAGCTTCTGTCCTTCTCCTCGACGCTACTGGGCGTCGGCGATCCCGCCTCGTCGATGAAGGGCCGATCCCACTTGGCTGCAAGCATGGGGGTATAAATGAGCAGAAAGCATAAGGTGGGGACAAGAACTCGCATGGAAGGTCATACCTTAAGGATTGAGGATCCACTCTGTTTGCGAAACGCCAACTATAACGCCAACTATAAGGCCGGAAGCGCGACCGGACCAGTGTCGGGAAGCGGCTTGTGAGCTACCAGTCGCCGGCTGCCCGCCGGTGGAAGCCGGTGACCGGCAGCAACCTATTGATCGGGAAGAAGATTATACACACTCATCCCGATTGTCCAGCTCCCGAGCCTGCACTCCCGGCCGGGTCAGTTATAATAGCTCGTTATCCGCGGAGGAGCGTCATGGCCGATTTTCATCAGGAACCCCTGATCACTACGCTGCATGGTCTCTACGAAGCCTTCGACAAGGCCTCCTATCTGGACGAGCTCGAACGCCGATTGGAGCAGCACGCCCGGCACCAGAACATCAGCCTGCTGCTGCCCTCGCTCTACAGTGAGATAGGGAACGTGGGGGTGCTCGACCACATCCTGGAGCAGATCAAGGGGGTGCGTTATCTGAGTAACATCGTGGTCGCCCTCGGCGGCGCCTCGGAGGAGCGCCAGTTCCGCCAGGCACAGGAGTACTTCGGGCGCCTCGAGACCGAGCACCGGGATGTGCAAGTCGTCTGGGTCGAGGGTCCGCGCCTCCAGAAGCTGCTGGGCGAGTTGGCAGAGCGGGGGGGGACCGCCTTTGGGGTGCAGGGCAAGGGACAGTCGGTTTGGGTGGCCTTGGGGTATCTGTTCGCCCGTGATGATGGCGGTGTCATTGCGCTCCATGACTGCGATATCGTCACCTATGACCGCACCCTCTTAGGAAGGCTCATCGAGCCGGTGGTCAACCCGAATAATCACTTCCAGTTCTGCAAGGGTTACTATGCCCGTATCTCGCCCACCGAACGGGCGCTGAAGGGGCGTGTGACACGGCTTTTCGTCGTCCCATTCGTCGAGACCCTGTCCAAGATCATGCGTCAGCTCGGACACGGCGGGCTCGAGCGCTTCTTCCAGTACCACAGCGCCTTCAAATATGCCTTGGCCGGGGAGTTCTGCTTTACTGCGGACTTGGCGCGGAGGCTGAATGTGGCCTACGACTGGGGGCTGGAGGTGGCGACCCTGTCCCAGGTCTATGATCAGTTGACCACGCGCCAGATCGCCCAGATCGACCTGGCGCCCAACTATGAGCACAAGCACCAGGAGCTATCCCCCGAGGATACCGAGCGCGGTCTGCATCGCATGGTGGTGGACATCGCCAAGTTCTATCTCACCTATATGCGTTCCCACGGTGTGCCGCTGGACGATGCCTTCGTGGATATGATTCTGCACAGCTACTACCAGACCGCGCTCAAGTACGTCCGCAAGTACAGCTACGACGCGGACGTCAATACCCTGGCCTTCGATTTGTATGGGGAAGAATTCGCCGTCAGCCATTTCCGCGGCTTTCTCTGGGATGCCTGGGAGCAGAGCAGGGGACCTCAGGAAGCCAAGTTGATCCCCTCCTGGAACCGGGTCGCCTATTCCTTTCCGGAGATCTACGATCGCCTGCTGCATGCCGTGGAGCGGGACAACGGGCGGGCCTAGGACGTAAGTTGCTGTCGGTCGCCGGCGGTGTAGGCTCAGGGCCTCTGGTTGGGATGGCTCCCAGGTACGCTCCACCAAACCCCTTCCGGTGACAGATCCGATATGATCCGCCTCCTTATGCTCCTGGCGGCATTCGCCGTTTCCCCTCGGATCCTCGGTGTCGAGCCTGAGCCCCCTATCCCGGATGCCCTCAAGCCTTGGATACCCTGGGTGTTGGCGGAGGACGATCGGCGCGACTGTCCTTTGATTATCGGCATCGGGGGGGAACGTCCGTGCGCCTGGCCGGGCCGCCTGGAGCTGGATCTGGACCTGACCGGCGGCCGGTTCGCGCAGCGCTGGCGCCTCCACGCCCGTAGCTGGATCCCACTTCCAGGGGCGCCGGACCAGTGGCCGGAGCAGGTGTGGGTAGGCGATACCCCGCTTGCGGTGGTTGAACACGAGGGGGCACCGGCGGTCCGGCTTGATGCGGGCGAGCATGCAATCAGCGGGCGTTTCCACTGGCGCCGAATGCCGGACGGGTTGGCAATCCCACCGGCTACCGGGCTCATCGATTTGCGTCTGAACGGCGAGCCGATCCGGTTTCCCCGCTTCGAGCGCACCGGCCGTTTGTGGCTGGGAGTCGGTGCCGGGACCGAGGTCGGGGCCGCGGCCGCTACGGAGCGCGATGCCCTCGGTCTCTTGGTCTACCGCCGGATCGAGGACGACAACCCCTTGCGGATCATCACCCGGCTGGACTTGGACGTAGCGGGCCGTGCGCGGGAGATTATCTTGGATTCGGTCCTGCTCCAGGGGGGCATTCCCCTGGGTCTGAATAGCCCCCTGCCTGCCCGCCTGGAGGCCGACGGTCGGTTGCGCCTACAGATACGGCCCGGCCATTGGGAGCTGACGGTCACCGCCCATCACCCTGGCCCTGTCACCAAGCTTGATCTGAGCGCCGCAAGCCCACCCTGGCCGCGGTCGGAGGTCTGGGTCTTCGCCGCGTATCCACAGTTACGCCAGGTGGAGCCCACGGGGGCGGAGCCGGTCGACCCCCGTCAAACCCGACTGCCGGCCCCATGGGCGCGCTTGCCTGCCTATCTGATGCGTCCGGGCGGAAGCTTGCGGCTGGTCCAGGTCCGACGCGGGGATGCGGACCCCGCCCCCGATCGGCTGTCCCTGGAACGGGACCTCTGGCTCGACTTCGGGGGCGGGGGCTATACCCTGCGGGACCATATCCGGGGGGAGTTGACCCGGAGCTGGCGCCTGCAGGTGGGCGATGCGCTGGCGCTGGGGCAGGTGTTGGTGGCCGGTGAGCCGCGCTTCATCACCCGCCTGCCCGGCTCGCCCCAAGCCGGCGTGGAGGTCCGCCAGGGTCGAATCGACCTGGTGGCGGACAGCCGTATCGAGGAGGGGACGAGCAGCCTGCCGGCCACCGGGTGGCGACTGGATTTCCAATCGCTCCGAACCCACCTGCACCTGCCCCCCGGCTGGGATCTGTTGGCGGTGGCCGGTATCGATAACCTCCCGGACAGCTGGCTCAATCGCTGGACGTTGCTGGATCTGTTTCTGGTACTCATCATCGCCTTGGCCGTAGCGCGGCTCTGGAGTTGGCCTTGGGGTGTCCTAGCCCTGGCCGCCATGGTACTGATCTGGCAGGAACCGGGGGCGCCGCGGATGATCTGGCTCAATCTGCTCGCCGTCGCCGCCCTCCTGCGCCTGTTGCCCGCGGAACCGGGCCGGGCTGCCATGGCCCACTTACGGCGCTTTCTGCTGTTCTACCAACGCGGGAGCCTGGTCCTGCTGGCGGTGATTGCGGTGCCTTTCCTGGTGGAGGAGATGCGTACCGGCCTCTATCCCCAGCTCAAGCGTCCCTGGACCCTGCCTGCGCAAACGCCCGCAGCGATGGCGCCCATGCCAATGGAGGAATCCGCCGGGAGCATGAGGGCGGACTCGGAGCTGGGCCTGGACCAGGCAATGGCCGGCAAGAAGCAAGAGAGCCGTAAGCTAGCCAAGGCGCTACCCAAAAGAAAGGTAGCTACGCCAGTACCCAAACCCCTGTCCCAATCCCTTCCGAGCATCGATCCGGACACCAGGGTCCAAACCGGCCCCGGCGTCCCGACCTGGCGCTGGAAGACCTTGGAACTGACCTGGAACGGCCCCGTCCCCCAAGATCACCGGATCGATCTATGGCTGCTGACGCCCGGCTCCAACCTGGCGCTGGCCTTGGCGCGCCTGGTGCTCGTCCTGGTGCTGGGCCTGAAGATCGCCGGGCTGTGGGGGAGGGTCTTGCGGCGGGCACCGGCCGCGGCCGTCGTGCTCTTGGTCGCTGGCCTATCCGGCATGTCGACACCCGCGTCCGCTCAGCAGTTTCCGTCACCCGAGCTGCTGGAGGCGCTGAAGACGCGGCTGCTGGAGCCCCCCGACTGTCATCCCGCCTGTACCGATATCCCGCTCATGACACTCGAGGCAACCGGCGACGAATTGAGTATGCTCATGACGGTCGATGCCGACGCGGTGGTGGCACTGCCCATCCCCGGCGGCACCGGTGTCTGGACCCCAACCGCGGTCACCCTGGACGGCAAGCCCTACGACGGATTGCGCAGGGGGAAAGCGGGTCCCCTCCTGGTCGCGGTGCAACCTGGCCGCTGGTCGCTCGGGCTTACGGGACCCCTGCCTCCCCGCGCCCAGATCGAGCTCCCACTGCCCCTGCATCCCCGGCGAGTGGAAGTGATCGCCGATGGCTGGCGGGTGGAGGGGATCGACGATGAGGGCCGTCCGGGCGCCCAGATCCGACTCGTGCGACTACGCCGAGAGGGCCAAGGGCCTGTGCTGCAACCCACCGAGCTGCCGCCCCTGGTGCTGGTTAGACGCACCCTCCGGCTGGGGGTCGATTGGCGGGTCCAGACCCGGGTCGAACGCCGGTCCATGCCAGAGGCACCGATCGTCCTGGAGGTCCCCCTGATTCCGGGCGAGCAGGTCCTCCGGGAGGAGGCCCAGGTCCACGCCGGCCGTTTGCTGGTGAGCTTGGCGCCGGGACAGCGCGAGAGCGCCTGGTCCTCTAGCCTGGAGCCGGTGGATAACATCCGGCTGCACGCATCCGAGGACCCGCGTCTCAGCGAGGAGTGGCGGGTGGATCTGAGCCCCCTGTGGCACCTGACGGCGGAAGGCATCCCGATGATCCATCATCAGGGCCGCCTCGGGCGTTGGCTGCCTACCTGGCGGCCCTGGCCCGGAGAGACCCTGTCGCTCACCCTCTCCCGCCCGGAGGGGGTCCCTGGCCCGACCCTGACCCTGGATGAGAGCGACTACCAGGTACGGCCAGGGCAACGGGTGACCGAGGCGGCGCTGGCACTGACCCTACGCAGCAGCCGGGGCGGTCGGCACCGGATCCTGTTGCCCCCAGGCGCCGAGCTGCAACAGGTGGCGGTGGACGGCCTGGAACGGCCCCTGCGTCCGGAGGGACGAGGCTTGAGCCTGCCGCTGGTTCCGGGGACCCAGCGGATTCGCATCCAGTGGCGGCAGCCGGACGCCTTGGCGAGCTACTACTCTCCGCCGGTGCCGGACCTTAAGACCCACGGGGTCAACGCCTCCACCCGGATCCAGCTGGGGCAGGACCGCTGGGTCCTGCTCACCGGGGGTCCCGACCTGGGGCCGGCCGTGCTCTTCTGGGGTCTGGTGGTCGTGCTCATCCTCCTGGCCGTCGGATTGGGGCGCAGTCGACTCACGCCGCTGAAGACTCGTGACTGGCTGTTGTTGGGTCTGGGGCTGAGTCAGGCCGGGATCTGGGTCGGGCTACTGGTGACCGGCTGGCTCTTTGCCCTCGGGTTGCGGATGTGCCTGGACCGGGAGCTACCCCCGTGGCGGTTCAATCTCATGCAGACCGGCCTATTCCTGCTCAGCCTGGCGGCGCTCTCAGCCCTGGTGGTGGCCCTCCAGCAAGGGTTGTTGGGACAGCCGGAGATGCAGATCGCCGGCAACGGCTCGACCAGTACCGACCTGAATTGGTACCAAGACCGGAGCGACCCCGAGCTGCCGCGGGTCTGGGTGATCTCGGTGCCCATCCTGGTCTACCGGGGCCTGATGCTGGCCTGGGCCCTGTGGCTCGCCCATCGCCTCCTGGGCTGGCTGCGCTGGGGCTGGCAGGGCCTGTCCAGTCCCATGTTGTGGCGGGACGTCAAGCTGGTGCTCCCGCGTCGCAAGCGACCGTAGGATGTGGTGAGCGCGGGAAATCTTTCAGGATGGCACTGCCAGGTGGCGCGAACCGCATCAATGGATGGTCCGTGCCCAATAGCGATGTCCGCGGCATGCCGTAGGTGGGCTGTGCCCACCGACGGTGCGGCTCGTTTTCCTTACCACATCAAGGATGCGGTTCGCGCCTCCTCATGATGCCATCCTGTAAGACCTGCTGTGCTCACCACATCCTACGATTCCTGCGTGATTGTGTGGTTCGTTAGGCTGGGTAAACGCAAAAGGCCGGGCTGGGCCCGGCCTTCGGTTCCGCCTTAGTTGCGGTGTTACGCCGCTGCCTTTTCGGCCTTGCCTTCGAGCAGGCTGCCGCTGCCGGTGCGGATCTCGACCTTGCGCGGCTTCATGGCCTCGGGGATCTCACGCACCAAGTCGATGTGCAGCAAACCGTCCTCGATGCGGGCATCCACCACCTTCACATAGTCGGCCAGATGGAACCGGCGCTCGAAGTTGCGGGTAGCAATGCCGCGGTACAGGAAACGGCGCTCCTTCTCCTTGGCGTCGTCCTTGTGCGCACCGGAAACCGTCAGGACACTTTCCTTGACCTGGACATCGAGCTCCTGCTCGGAGAAGCCGCCCACCGCCATGGAGATACGATAGGTGTCGTCGCCGGTGACCTCGATGTCATAGGGCGGATAACCGCCGGTTTCGGACCGATAGCTGGACTCCAGGGCGGAGACCAAACGGTCGAAGCCGATGGCGGAACGGAACAGGGGGGTGAAATCAAGCGCAGTCATGGACATATCCTCCACATGAGCAATATGACTGAAGTGCGTTCTTACGAACCGCGTTGCCTGTAGACCCCATACGAGCGTCTACGTTAGCTTAGATAGGGATGGTCGCTGAAAGTTCAACCGTTCAGACCTAGAAAACGGAGAAAACGACGAATCACGAGAATCCGTGCGAATTGGATGGTTGCGCGCACGGGGACATTCGCGTCGATGCGTGTGATTCGTCGTTAAAACAAAACCTAGGTGTTGGGCACAGGTCAGGCTCCCTCCAGGTTCCCTCCAGGTTCCCTCCAGGTTCCCTCCTTCGTCGGGACAGGCCTTCGTCGGGACAGGCCTGGGCCTTTGTCCAACCTACACTGCCGGCGACTGGTAGCCGGCAGCTCAAGTCTATCCTTCCCGATAGCTATAGAGCATGTAGGTATTGATCAGATAGATGGCAAACAGAAAGATGCTCGCCCAACCCACGGTCTTGAAGATCCGAGTGCGTGGCCGATAGAGGAGCCCGACGACGGCCACCCCTGTCATCATGATGGCGGAAAAGGCGGATATGGCATGGGTCGTAGATACCGCATCGAACAAGGGCCCAGGCAGATAGAAGATGTCGTCGATGGCCAGGATGCCGATGTTGAAGAGGTTGCTGCCGAACAGGTTGCCGATTGCCATGTCCACGGCGCCCAACCGCAGGGCGGCAACGGTTACCACCATTTCCGGCAAGGAGGTCACGAAGGCGACGAACAGGGTGCCGACGAAGCCCTGGTGCCACCCCATCTCGACAGCGAGCGATTTGGCGACGAAGGGCAGCCAGACCCCCGCGACCAGGACAACCGCGGCGGCCGCGATATATCTCACCACCGCGGTGCGCAGGCTGAGCCCCGGATAGGCGTCGGCCTCGGCCTCCGTAAAACCTTCGACCAGCTCGGATTCATACAGAAAGACCGAGCGCATCGCGACCACATACAGCATCATGATCGCCGGGCTGTAGAGACCCAGGTGCCACAGGGAAATCCCTGACCCCTGCGCCGCCAGCAGCAGGTTGAACCCGGCGAGCCCAATGAGCATGATCCCGAATCCGGCCGCGAGGATGTGGCCCTGGCTGGCCCGACAATAGAGGGGTTCGTCGCGGCTCAGGAAATCGAGCACCACGATGATCACCAGGTTGAAGACGCAGCTGCCCAGCACGTCGCCCACGGCGATGTCCGGCGCTTCGGCTACCGTCACCGAGCTGATTCCGGTCGCCAGCTCGGGCAGGGAGGTGACGCTGGCGAGCATGATGACCCCGATCCAAGTGCCGCCGAGCCCCGTCTTGTCGGCAATGGCGTCACCGTAACGCGACAGTTTGACCCCGGCGAAGCCGATCGCTACCACGCACACTAGGAATTGCACCCAGACCATCGGTCAAAACCCCAGGTTGGAGGACGGCACGGAGCGATGGGCACCCACGCCAAGACACTGGAATCGTCAAAAATGCCGCTTTACATCCCGGCGGTCAATAAGGGGGGACCTTTATTGGCCGATACGGGGCTGTCTACGGTCGGTCCGCCGACCGGCGGCTTCCGGTTCGGAGTGCGCCGGCTTAAATAAAGAGTCCGCAAATGAACGCGAATCGATTTGCGTCTATCTTGCGTTTATTCGCAGACCAAAGTTCTCCTTAAAGATAATCACGAAAAAACACGAATGCTTGGGCCGGAGGCATCGCCAAATCCAAAGCGGCGGCGGGTCTATGATATAGGTGCCGGCACCTCGGTTACACCAGGCACCGCGGTATTCTGTCGATGCCGGGGTCAGGTCGCCGCCGCACGCCAAAAGGTTACGCGCCCTGTGAGCGGCGTTTGACTGGCGATTGCCCGGTCCCTAGAATGATTTTCCGTTGTCGGGCGCATAGCTCAGTGGGAGAGCACTGTCTTCACACGGCAGGGGTCGCTGGTTCGAACCCAGCTGCGCCCACCACACCTCAGGCCACATCCCATCAAGCTTGCCATCGGAAAGACGCGCCTAACCTGACCTACAAGACTTTACGTAAGCGGAATTTGAAGCCGAGCATACCCTCGGCCAATCCGAATGGGCCTACATCCCCCACACCCCGATCCGGTGCTTCCCATACCGCGCTTGCCGGACCAAGACCTTTGACAATCGTGCGCATCCCCGCCTGGACATCTCCCCGCGCCGACTGACCAGGCTCCAGGTTCACATACAGAGCCCTATAGTCTTCCTCCGCATTGAGCTTCGCCATCAAGGCCAACAGGCAGCTGGTCTTGCCGGTCTGACGCGGGGCGTGGAGGACAAAGTAGCGTTCCTCCGCGATCAAACGGCGGATTTCATCCGCATCCCAACGCGCTAGCGGAGGAATGTTGTAATCTTTGTCCGGCCTGACGGGACCAGCGGTATTGAAGGTCTTCATGAATTGTCGAGCCAATCCGGGTAAACTTTGGGAAAGGATTTTGCTATGGGAGACCAAGCTGTGCGGATACTTTTGGGAAGATTAATATAAAGCACAGCCACATCTGTTCAAAACACGGCCTAGAAATGAGGGGTGTCTTTGTTACGGGCACGGACACGGGCTGCGGGAAGACCGAAATCACGCTTGCGCTGATGGAGTCCCTGCGCCAGAGCGGTGCAGCAGTGCTCGGCATGAAGCCCGTAGCATCCGGAGGCGAATCTACCCCCGAGGGCTTGCGTAACGCGGATGCCCGGCGACTCCAAGCCCAGGGCAGTCACCAGATACCCTACGAGCAGGTGAACGCCTACGCCTTCGAGCCCCCGATCGCACCCCATATTGCGGCCGACCAGGCAGGGGTGCGGATCGAGCTGGAGGTCATCGCAGCGGCCGCGGGGCATTTGGCGGCCAGATCCGATTTCCTGGTCGTCGAGGGCGTCGGTGGTTGGCGTGTGCCCCTCGGACCCTCCCTGTTCACGAGTGACCTGCCGCTCGCCCTGGACCTGCCGGTGGTCTTGGTATCCGGGTTCAAGCTCGGCTGTGTCAATCACAGCCTGTTGACGGTAGAGAGTATCCGGATGTCCGGGACCCGGCTCGCCGGCTGGGTCGCAAACCAGATCGATCCGGATATGCCGGCTCGCGACGAGAACCTGGCCACCTTGGTGGCCCTGATCGAGGCACCTTGTCTGGGCCTGGTACCCTGGATGGCATCCCCCGAACCACGCCGGGTTGCCGAGCACTTGGATCTTACGCCCTTGCTTACAGGTTAACCATTATGCAACCCGGAATATCCCCATCCCTGTTTCTCGGTGCCTTGCTGACGCTCGGCCTAATCCTGACGGCAGGCTCCACCCCTGCCAGCGCCGGCTCGGGCGACGCCCTATCCCGCACCTTGAAGCTACCCAAGGCGAGTCTGTTGGTCACAGAGCACGGTCGCCCGGTCATCAGCCGCCACCCGGACCGGGCCATGGTTCCGGCGTCGACGCTGAAGATCCTGACCGCCCTCGCAACCATCGAGCGCTGGGGATTGGATCACCGTTTTCACACGGATTTCTATCTTGGCAACGATGATCGGCTCTGGGTAAAGGGTTACGGCGATCCTTATCTGGTATCCGAGGAACTGGACCTCATCGCCGATGCGCTGAAGGCGCGCGGGGTCCGGAAGGTTGCGGGGATTGGTACGGACGACAGCTATTTCGATCCGAACCTGGCGATCAGCGGACGCTCGTCGAGCGACAACCCCTATGATGCGCCGGTGACCGGGCTGGCGGCCAACTTCAATACCGTCAATGTCATCAACAAAGGTGGAAAGGTCCGTAGCGCCGAGGCGCAAACGCCGCTGACCCCCATGGCGCGGCGGTTCGGACAAGGGTTGGGGGCCGGTACGCACCGGGTCAACCTCGAGCAACGGGAGAAGGCGGTCCGTTACTTCGGCGAACTCCTGAGCGCCAAGCTGGAGCAGGCGGGAGTCCGGGTGGGCAGCAATCTGCGCAACGGCCCGGTACCGACAAGAATAAAAAAAGTCTACCGCCACCAGAATAGCCGTGATCTGCGGTCCGTAATCACCGCCATGCTCGAATACTCCAACAACTTCATCGCCAACGCCCTGTTCCTGAAGCTGGCAGACCGAGGTGATGGACGCGCGCTGAACATGTCCAAGGCACAGAGGGCCTTTGCGCGTTGGGTGGACCAGACCTTCGAGTGGCGAGATTACCGCATTGAAGACGGTGCCGGGCTGTCCCGCGGTAACCGCCTGAGCGCCCGACAATTGCTGGAGGTGGTGAACGCCTTTGCCCCTTACCGGACGCTCCTGCCGAAGCAGAATGCACAGGTGCGGGCAAAGACCGGTACCCTGCGGGGCGTGAGCACCTATGCGGGATTCGTAAAGCGCAACGGGCGGTGGGAGCCCTTCAGTCTGCTGATCAACCAGCCCGTGCCCTACAATCTTCGCCGGCAGGTGGCGAGCTCCCTGGCCAATACCCCGGACCTGACCCGGCTGTGCCCGGGCGGGAGTTGTTGATCCGCGAATCGGAGCGGTCCTGAATGATTTGTCGCGAAATCCTAATAGACAGGATTAACAGGATTAACAGGATTACCCCTGAAGTATCCCCACAAATCAGCCTCTGGCTCCCACGCTCCAGCGTGGGAGCCAACCTGGTCCCGACGGAGGAGGGATCTCGGCCGCTGGAGCGGCACAACGGCATTCCCACGCTGGAGCGTCACTGCCATTAAGTTAGTGTCAACGGCCTCAGTAGCAGAGCTTGCGTCGGCGCCGATAGA
>NZ_FLUY01000041.1 GCF_900092655.1 Candidatus Thiosymbion oneisti | reverse complement strand
AGTCCGCCTCGAAGATCGGCTCTAACACCCGCTTGGCTGCCCAATCACGGACCGCGGGGAGGCCTAACGGGCGTTGCCCCCCAGTCGCCTTGGGTATCCGTTTCAGTTGCACCGCTTGCGG
>NZ_FLUY01000127.1 GCF_900092655.1 Candidatus Thiosymbion oneisti | reverse complement strand
AACTCTTCCTGCACCGCTATAATACGGAGCTATTGCCAGCTACTGGTTAAGCTGGCATTTAAAAATTAACCACCACCT
>NZ_FLUY01001443.1 GCF_900092655.1 Candidatus Thiosymbion oneisti | reverse complement strand
CCAGGTCCTCTCCATTAACTCCCTTTCTACCTGATCCTTGGCTCTCCCTTGGATACAGAACATACAAGGGTGGGGTGAGCTTGCGAACCCCTTCCTCCCCCGCAAGGAGGTAAAATCCGTTCCCCGACCAGGACACACCGCAGCAGGAGTCCAACATGCAGATTACCCTCAACGGAAATCCGACCGAGGTCCCGGACGGCATCGCCATGGGCGACCTCATCAAGCGGCTGGAGCTGATCGGCCAGCGCCTCGCCGTGGAGGTCAACGAGGAGCTGGTGCCCCGCAGCCGCCTCAGGGAGCACCGCTTGGTCCCCAGCGACCGGGTGGAGATCATTCACGCCGTCGGGGGCGGTTAACCTTAGCAATCACCTTCCGGCAGGCCCGAGCCGGCAGCCGGACCCGGCTCGGGGCCCTACTCCCTCCCATCCTCGATCGGGCCTCCAATGGAGAGTTGTAAGCGTAAACTGGCGGTCGAGTCAATTGCGAGGGGCCAACCTTCATGGCAAGAGTTACAAACAAGGCCAAGCCCGTAGCCAGGCCGCCCTCCTGCCGCCACG
>NZ_FLUY01001144.1 GCF_900092655.1 Candidatus Thiosymbion oneisti | reverse complement strand
CCTATAAGTGAAAAAGTAGAGCGATTCATCTTTTTGACCCCCTCTCCCCAACCCCTCTCCCGGCGGGAGAGGGGACATAGTAGCCAGTACCGCTGGTCATGTTATCACTTATATATTAACCATTACCCATCATAATTGCTCAAGGCGTCGTTTTTTGTTGTCGTCGTAGTGACCATGGAGCGGCGTGCCTGAGAACGCGGTGACCTACAATAGCTTGACTAGGGCTGCAATGACCGCAACCTGGGCGAACATCATCGGGACGATCCACTTGATCAAATCCAGCTTGACGTTCGCGATTTCGGTCTTGAGCTCCGAGCGGAGCTGCTCGATTTCTGAGCGGAGTTGCTCGATCCCGGCCTTGAGGTTCGCACGGACCTGTCCGATCTCTTCGCGCAGGCAAAGCTCTGTTTCCCGCAGATGGGCCCGGGTAGTGAGGTCGGGGAGGTGGGGATAGCGCTCTTCCAGACGCTCAATGGCCTCCGCGATCAGCTTCGCACGGGTCTTGTCGTCCGGCGCTGTGGCGAGCGCTTCGTAGAGCTGAACAGCGGAGGTCATAACGACAATCTGCCATCCGGTACGGATTTAGGCAACCTCACGGGCGCTGGATGTGGAATGCGGACGGTTGACGAGATAAGCTCGTACAGGCTAGGACGCGCCGTTCGCGACATCGCGAGGGAACAGAAATCGAGTATGAATTGGTCGGGGTGAGAGGATTCGAACCTCCGGCCCCTACGTCCCGAACGTAGTGCTCTACCAGACTGAGCTACACCCCGATTTAGTTAGTAGGTGCGCGCAACGGCGAAATCCGCCAGCTTCTTCAACGCCGTGCGCTGGACCGATTCGGGAAGCATCGCGGCCGATTCCTTGGCCAACTGCGCGTGTCGGCGCGCAACCGAGATAGTGTAATCAATGGCCTCTGTCGATTCAATCACCTCGGCAACCGCATCGATTTGATCCCGTCCGCCGTTCTCGACGGCTTGGCGCAGGAGCCTGCGTTCCTGGTCGGTGCCTACCTCCATCGCCCGGATGATCGGGAGTGTGGGCTTGCCTTCGGCCAGGTCATCGCCCAGGTTCTTGCCTAATCGGTCATCGTCGGCATGGTAGTCGAGGGCATCATCCACCAATTGAAAGGCGATTCCGAGCTGGAGCCCGTATTGGGCGGCGGCGGTTTCCATTGCTTCCGGGGCTTGGGCAAGCACCGCACCTAGGCGAGTACCAGCCTCGAACAGGGTCGCGGTCTTGCGCTCGATGACTTCCAGGTAACGCGCTTCGGTGGTGTCCGGATCATTGCAGTTGAGCAGCTGTAACACCTCACCCTCGGCGATGCGGTTGGTGGCGTGGGAGAGGACGTCCATCACCCGCATGTTGTCCAGGTCTACCATCATCTCGAAGGCGCGCGAATAGAGGAAATCACCAACCAGGACACTCCCCTGGTTGCCCCATACCGAATTGATGGTCTCGCGGCTACGGCGCAGCTCCGAACCGTCGACGACATCATCGTGGAGGAGGGTGGCGGTGTGGATGAACTCCACTACGGCGGCAAGCCCGGTATGTTGGTTACCCTGATAGCCGCAGGCACGAGCCACTAGGAGCACGGTGAGCGGGCGCAGCCGTTTGCCGCCACTCTCAATGATGTAGTGACCGATTTGGTTGATAAGGGTCACATCGGACTTGAGTCGTCGCAAGATCAAACGGTCGACGATCTGCATGTCCTCTGCGACGGGAGCGCGAATCTCCGACAAGTCCATACTGATGGGGAAGCGACTAAATGAAAATGGCGGCCAATGATGCTAGGGGCGGGGCAAGAGGCTGTCAAGCCGGCAATCCTTCTGTGTGACCTCCGGAAGGCCCCTCTGGGGTCTCATGGATTACCCTCGCTTGCCCGGTTCGGCCTGATACGAACGCTTTAAATCCGGTAGTGGCTCAGTTCGCGAAAAAACGGAAGTTGCGAAAAAACGCAAGGACGCAAGGACGCCAAGACGCCAAGAAAGAACAAAGAAACTTTGCGTCTTGGCGCCATTGCGTCGTGGCGTTAAATG
>NZ_FLUY01000499.1 GCF_900092655.1 Candidatus Thiosymbion oneisti | reverse complement strand
CTAGTACCTAGTTTCGACCGATGTTGCAAGTTCATAGTATCTGCTTGCTCACACGCTTGGCTTTCACGCTCCGGCGCCAAAACTAGCAGAATCGATCGAAA
>NZ_FLUY01000782.1 GCF_900092655.1 Candidatus Thiosymbion oneisti | reverse complement strand
GGCTGGAACTGCCGGACTACCAAACGCGCTACTTCAACGGCATTGTCAGCCGTTTTTCCCACACCGGCTTCGACGGGAGCCTTGCCATCTACCAGGCCACCCTCGTCCCCTGGTTCTGGTTGCTCTCCTGCACCACCGACTGTCGCATCTTCCAGGACCAGACGGTGCCGGAGATCGTCAAGGAAATCTGCCGCGAGCATGGCTACATCGACTTCGAGGAATTCCTGACCGGCGAGCTCTACTACCCACGACGCTACTGCGTGCAATACCGGGAGACAGATTTCGCGTTCATCAGCCGGCTGCTGGAACAGGAAGGCATCCACTACTTCTTTCGGCACGAGGCCGACAAGCACACCCTGGTCCTGGCCGACGACAACGGCGCCCACCTCCCGATTGCCGGCTACGAAACCATCCCCTACTACCCCCCCGATGAGACCGCACTGCGGGAACGGGACCATATCTCCGGCTGGTCCGTGGCCGGAGCGGTCCAATCCGGGGCCTTCGTCCACACCGATTTCGACTTTACAGCGCCGCGCAAAGACCTGCTGACCGAGCGGGACCACCCGCA
>NZ_FLUY01000510.1 GCF_900092655.1 Candidatus Thiosymbion oneisti | reverse complement strand
CACCGCCAGACGAAAGGGGCGGCAACGGATAGGCCACATCTAAGGACACGGGAACCTGCTCTCTACTCTACTGGTTCAAAATCAAGTTAGGGTAGGGTCCGCTGTGCGGACCGCCTACAGGTTGCGACATTTTCCTTGGTGAAAATCCGCGCAATCCGTGGATAAAGTCAGGCTCTTTATGGATTCCAGACTGTTTTGGAGTGCGCCGGCAAAGCGGCGCGGTCGAATCGAACCTCAGCAATCGGGGATACCCGTGGTGTTTACCGGGAACCTGGACGCCGGGTTGCGCACGCGCCGCGGCGACGGCGCTTTCCCCTGGCCGCCGTGCCTTTACGTTACCGAATCCAAAGCGGCGGCGGGTCGGTACGCTCGGCCCGTCCCGCGGCTGGGTCGGGTCCCGCGGATTCCGGTCGCTATCGGGGTCAGGTTGCCGCCGCACTCCAAAACATCCGGTCGTGCCCTTCCATAATCGTCAGCAGTCCGGAATCCATAAAGAGCCAACCCGGAAACATAAAAAGCCCCTCGCCGGGGGAGGGGTCGGGGAGAGGGAATCAAATGCCCAACCTGCACTCATCGTGCCTTCCCTTCGCGAAGATTGCCGAGGAGTAATAGGACCACACCCAGGGTGATGGCGCTGTCGGCTACATTGAACGCCGGCCAGTGCCAGTCGCCCACATAGAGGTCGATGAAATCCACTACGCGGCCCGTGAGCACGCGGTCGATCAGGTTTCCCACTGCCCCACCGACGATCAGAGAGAGGGCGGCGGCCATGAGGCGTTCCCGCGGCCCGAGCCGCAGCAGCCAAATAACTAGCACTACCGACATCAGGATGGCGAAGCAGGCGAAGAACCAGCGTTGCCAACCCCCGGCGCCGGCCAAGAAGCTGAAGGCGGCCCCCTCATTATACATCAAGGTCAGGTTGAGCAGCGGTACCAGGGGCAAGGGGCGATAGGGATCCAGCATAGCCGCGGCCAACCACTTGGTCGCCTGGTCGAGCACCACGACCAGCACGGAGAGCCACAGCCATCGGGCCATCGCCAGGTTTGTTATCAGCTGCATTGGTCTGTCGATGCTCTAGTAGGTCGTCTCTCGTTCCCACGCTCCGGGACCCCGGTGATTTTGCCTCGTCGATGAAGGGCCGTACCTTGGGTCGAGGCTCCACGCTATCTGCGAAGCGTCAACTATAAAGCCGGAAACGCGACCGGACCAGCGTCGGGAAGCAAATTTGCCGGCTGCCAGCTAACAGTCACCGGCTTCCAGTGGCTGGCAGCCGGCGACTGGTAGCTGGTACTGATTTATACGCACTTGCCCTGGGGCAACCCCGATTGGTGATAGCATTATGGGTCCTGATGCCTTACCCCGAGGAGTACCCATGTCCAATGTCCGTTTCTTTCGAGGAAAACATCCCCAAATCGCCGCTGATGCCTGGATCGATGCCTCTGCTATCGTCATCGGCGATGTGAAGGTCGGCCCGCGCTCGTCGATCTGGCCCTTGTGTGTTATCCGCGGCGACGTCCATCGCATCGAGATCGGGACCGCTACCAATATTCAGGATGGCACCATCCTGCATGTCTCTCACGACAGCCGCTTCCTGCCCGGGGGCGCGCCTGTCATCATCCACGACCAGGTAACCGTGGGTCATCAGGCCGTACTGCACGGCTGTGAGATCAGAGACCATTGTCTGATCGGGATCGGCGCGCGGGTGCTGGACCGAGCGGTGCTCGAACCCCGCACCATGGTGGGTGCCGGCTCACTGGTGCCACCGGGCAAGGAGCTCGAGGGCGGCTACCTCTGGGTGGGGACGCCGGTCAAGCGCATTCGGGCTTTGAAGGATCCGGAGATCGAGTATCTGGACTATGTGGCCGAGCATTATGCCAAACTCGCAGACGGACATAGAGATGAGGCCACTGGTCAGCTGTCCTGAACCCTGGTCGGCACGCCGGGTTTGCCGTTCGCTCCCGCAGGTAGTCAGTAATCGAGTTCGCCTTCGCCTACCGTTAACGGAGGTTCCATGGGGCGACTAATCCCATGCGAAAATTAAAGGGTTCCACGATGTTCGAGATGTTTTCTTTGGGGCGGGTTCACGTACTCTGGTAACGGATCCGAAGCTGCTGTCGCCGATCAAGTGATAAGAGGAAAGGAACCATGTACCACAATCGATTTGTTCTGGCCGTCTTGGTTTTGTCCGTACTCTTCCCCGTCGCGGCGCTCAGCGGCACGTCCGAGCCCGTGCCAAGCTACCAGGAGGCCCTCGAGGCCTTCAACGCCGAGCATGCCAAGTCCGATGCTCCACCTTTGGGCGCTGAGGACCGCCGGATCATGGAAGATGCCGCCCAGGAGCTGGCCGTCCGGATGCCGGAGCCTGGCCTCAAGGTCGGGGACAAGGCCCCGGACTTCAGCCTGCCTAACGCCTTCGGTCGGCAGGTACGCCTGGCCGACCTCCTGGGGCAGGGAGCGGTCGTCCTCACCTTCTACCGCGGCGCCTGGTGCCCCTATTGCAACCTCCAGCTGCACGCCCTGCACCAGACATTGCCGCACATCGAACAGCAGGGGGCACGGTTGGTGGCGGTGACCCCGCAGCTGCCGGACAAGTCCCGTGAGCAGGTCGCAAAGGACGGCTATCCGTTCGAGATCCTGAGCGACCTCGACGACCAAGTGATGAAGCAATACCGGCTCTATTTCGAGGTGCCCTCGGAACTGAGCGACCTGTACCAGCGGCGCTTCTCCCTGGATCTCGCCGACTACAACGGCGCGGGCCGCTATGTGCTGCCCGTGCCGGCCACCTTCGTGATCGATCGGGACGGTGTGGTGCGGGCCGCCTTCGCCGATGTGGACTACCGTAAGCGTATGGAGCCTGCCGCTATTCTGGCGGCGCTGAAAGGGCTTGGGACCAGGTAGGACCCAGAGGCAAACGCGCGTATCCATCTTCCGGGGACATGGCCTCGCAGACTTTTCTGCCTGGCGGTGGACAGCCGCCTGCGGATCGACTTTTTCAGCATCAGGAACTGCGGCCAGGCTCGGGTTTTGAAAAGGTGGTAGTGGTATTTTTTAAATGCTAGAGTAGAATAACTCATCTACAAAATCAATCAAAGGGGTTTTCAGTCATGAT
>NZ_FLUY01001478.1 GCF_900092655.1 Candidatus Thiosymbion oneisti | reverse complement strand
TGCCGCCCCGGGTCGAAGCTTATGTCAGCGAGACCAACCGGGTACGGGCGATCGACGCTGACGTGAACACGCTCGACTTGCAGGCGCTCGGCTTTACC
>NZ_FLUY01001249.1 GCF_900092655.1 Candidatus Thiosymbion oneisti | reverse complement strand
AAGAAGAGGGATTAAAAGAAGGGATTCAGTTTGGAGAAAAGAAAGAAAAAGAAAGGGTTATTGAAATAGCAAAGGCATTGAAGCAAAAAGACATCAGCATAAAGATCATTGCTGAAACTTCAGGGCTTTCAATCGAAGAGATTAAAAAACTATAAGGCCGAGAGAAAAAAGGGGCCAGGCTCAATTGATGAGTCGTTTTTCATAGCTCATTCGCCTAACATTCGGCTGCAAGCGACCCAATGCCGCGGTCCGGCTCCTCAGAACAACTTTCAAGCTCAGTGCCGCGCGGCATTGGGCGCCTGAGCCAAGCCGTTAGGCAGTATTGGAGCTAACGTGACTGAAATTGAAGGTATGAAAGATGCCGTATAGTGACTTTGACATCAGGCGGGTCCAGAAAGATTTTCAACTAAACATAGTAGAGCAAATCGGCATCTTCGCTGACGTAAAAGAATCTTCCGTTAGCGAATATTTTGCTTCCACTTTGAAGGAAAATATACCATTAGCCGTAGCCATAAACACAGAAAAAGCACGTTCTGAATTGATAATATCCGATGCTTTGATCGAGATAAGAAAAGTTTTTGATAGGAAAATTAGCTTTTTTTCCGGTATAGAGTTTAACGTAGATAAAGATAAAAATCTTACCGGTTTTTGCGATTTCATAGTTAGTCTTTCTCCGGAGCAATTATTTATAAAATCTCCTGTGATAGCAATTGTAGAAGCAAAAAATGAAAACATCATGGGTGGACTGGGACAATGTATTGCAGAAATGGTGGCAGTTAGAGTGTTTAATGAGAAAGAGGGTAATGAGATTCCTGTGACATATGGAGCAGTCACGTCGGGTATCGCTTGGAAATTTCTGAAGTTAGAGGCTAATACCATTTATATTGATTTGAGAGACTATAGTATAGAGGACAGTCCCGGTAAGATAATCGGTATACTATCACTGATGTTGGCACAACAAGCCTGACGAATAAGGTTAGGTTTACGAGTTTACAGGCTCGGTTGTAAATCGAATAAACATGCTAATAGGCTTAAGAGCATTTCGCCTGGAAGGGACAATTAAGAAACTTCAGGGAAGTGAATGATGGATTTTGCCTTATAAACTCAAAGCCATATAAAAGCATATAAAAGGACACCCATCTTGTTTGACTCGATCTTCCTACTGAGCTAGCGAGGGTGTTGCAAAAGTCATTTCGAACCACAGAGAACGCAGAGAAAGGAATCGGCCAATGCTCTGCGTTCTCTGTGGTTTAAATTTCACAGGCCGGCAACTGACGCCACCGTTTTTGCGACACCCTCCCGCCGGGAGAGCTCGTAGGGCGGGTAAGACCAGGGACGGTCGCAACCCGCCGGAAGGTTTTTGGCGGGATGCGCTGCGCTTTCCCGCCCTACGTGGGCTTGACCGATTTGCGTTCATTGGCGTTCATTTGCGGCAAAAAACGGCTTTTTCTTTCCGGCTCAAGTCCGGCGCCGGGCCTTTTCCTCCAGTCCCGAGAGGCCGAAGCGCCGCTCCAGCTCCTCCAGCACCGCATCCGGTCCCAGTCCCTGCTGCGCCAGCAATACGAGGGTGTGAAACCAGAGATCCGCCACTTCATGGACGATCCGGTCCGGTACCCCGTCCTTGGCGGCCAGCAGGGTCTCGGCGGCCTCCTCGCCGATCTTCTTGAGGATGGCATCAAGCCCCTTGGCGTAGAGTCCCGCCACGTAGGAGCTGTCCGGGTCGGCCTGTTTACGCGCTTCCAGGATTCGGGACAGGCGTTCCAAGATGTCGTTCATGATGGATTCAGGGTTGATTGTAAATAGCGTCCGGGTCCTTGAGCACAGGGGCGATCTCCACCCACCGGTCGGCGCGCAGCGCGCGGAAAAAGCAATTGTGGTGGCCGGTGTGGCAGGCAATACCGCCTTTCTGCTCTACTTCCAACAGCACCACGTCGGCATCGCAATCCACCCGGATGGCGCGGACGACCTGCCGATGACCGGAGGCCTCACCCTTGTGCCACAGCGCATTGCGGGAGCGGGACCAATAGACCGCATGCCCCGTCTCCCGGGTCAGCTTCAGGGACTCCCGGTTCATCCAGGCCAACATCAGGACCTCTCCGCTACCCGTTTCTTGGGCGACGGCGGGGACCAGGCCCCTAGCGTCCCACTTGATCGTATCCAGCCAGTCTTCGCTCAAAATATGCTCCCCCGGATTTCTCGGGGACGAAACAACCCGCGAACCTGCGGATAAGCCTGCAATCCCCGCGCTCGGGTCTAATGTCAACGCCCCCTGACTCCCGTTTCCGAATATTCCGCATGTGACCCTAGGGTGGGCTGTACCCACCAATACCGTGCTCAGCTGGCGGGCACAGCCCACCCTACGGGTCTGAGAACGCAGAATAGGGTGGAGTTGGGTGCTGGAAAAACCTGCGTCTGATATCGGCCAGGAGACCCACGGACGCCGCCTCCACCATATCGAAGACTCGTTCGAAGCCACTGGTGACCCCATAGTAGGGATCCGGGACCTCCTGGATCCGCCAGTGCGGGGCGAAATCCATGAACAGCTTCAACTTGGGTTCGGCCCCAGGCGGACAGATCTGGGAAAGATCATGGAAGTTTCCCAGATCCATGGCAAGCACGTACTCGAACCGCAGGAAATCCTCGGGCTCGACGAGACGGGCGCGCAAATCGCTCAGATCGATCCCGCGGCGCAGGGCCGTCTTCCGGGCCCGCTGGTCCGGAGGCTCCCCAGCGTGATAGGTATGGGTTCCCGCCGAATCGGTCTCGATAACCCCCTGCAATCCTTCTCTCTCCAACAGCTTGCGGAAGACCCCCTGGGCGGTGGGGGAGCGACAGATGTTGCCCATGCACACGAACAACACCCGAACGCGTACTCCTGAGTCCACATCCGATTGACGGTTACTCACTTTTCCTCATCCTCAGAAGCTGTTTGGTTAAAACGGATTCTAGCATCGTGTTGCGTTACGCCCGCGTTTGACGCCGTGCCGGTCCGGGCGCGGTCCTGGGTTATTTGGCGTTGGTTGTGGGAAAAGATCCCTCCTGCGTCGGGACAAGTCCGGTGTGTTGGGTTACGGCGCGTTCAGCCCTGTCATTGTGCTTCGGGATCCAACAGCGCGCCTAACCCAACCTACACTTAACGCGAGGCCGCGCGGGCCAGCAGCGCAGGGGGGTAATCTGGGTGTAGGTTGCGTTAAGACGCCGGCACTGACCTGGCAGACGACCAGCGAGCCTTTGGGCGTCGAACGCAACACGTCAAACCCTGTCCCGACGCAGGAGGGATCTTTCTTGTCCCGACGCAGGAGGGATCT
>NZ_FLUY01001751.1 GCF_900092655.1 Candidatus Thiosymbion oneisti | reverse complement strand
AGGCAATGCCATTAAGTTAAGCGTCACCGGCGCCGTTTGTGATTGGTTGATCCCTGTTTTCGTTCGCCCTCTCCCCAACC
>NZ_FLUY01001029.1 GCF_900092655.1 Candidatus Thiosymbion oneisti | reverse complement strand
GCCGGAATCCAGGGCCAGGGATGGCAAAACGGTGGAGTTCAAAGCATTAGGTCGCATTTAAATTTAACCACTACCTCCTTTCGAACCACAGAGGACACAGAGAACGCAGAGAAGAGCACAGGCCGATTCTCTAGGTTCTCTGTGTCCTCTGTGGTTTAAACTTCACAAACTGGCAGCTGACACCACCGTTTTTACGACACCCTCCTTGGGAAAGAGGGTTGGAGAAGGTTGGGGTGAGGGGAGATCCAAGGGCCTTGGTCTCGATACGGTTAGTCATTGGGGCATTTTACGGATCAGCGACCCTAAATTTTGCCGCGAACTTAGTGGGACGGTCTCCGACAACTCTCAAAGGCGATCGACCTTTCTTCAACCAAGACAGCGCCGTTCGATTGTAACGCGATATCTCATTGATATTCTTGTAAACGACCAGGTGTAATTGTGGGCATCGCCAGCCACCCGCGGCGTTACAGCGATTGGGTGGGAGACCACTATCTCCGACCGTGCCGATCAATGTTCCCACATCTACGGCGTCTCCCGTCGCTACGCGGATCTCATCGAGATGGGTATACCGGATAGCAAAGTTGGTATTTTCACGCGCTTGAATAATCACCTGCTTTCCGTAACCCTCTCCGGTGTCTTGCGCATAAATTACCGTGCCGGCCGAACCGCTTTTCACATTCAACCCCAAGTCGTCACGTCCGCTTCCGTAGTTCCAATTATTCGCGTAATAGTCATCCCCTAAATAAGGCCCTCCCCCAGGGCTATTGCCGGACACATGCCAGGTGGTTTTACCTTTCCCTTCATCGAACAACCAGCACAAACGGCTATAACCCCTTTCCGAAAAGGATGCCCAGCAACCGGAAGCATCGATCGCTCCTGGAATTAGGCATGCCCCGACCAAGATTAGAGAGATCATTCGATTGTTAAAGGTCACTGTCATGGTCGCCTCGTGGTTGAACTCCGGGACAAATCATTTGACTGCGCTGTCGGCATCTGCAACTCGATAGCGTTAAGTCAGCTGCCGGCCGCTTGTGGTGGTCGGTCGGGTTAGTCGTACCTTCCGAGATGGCATTGGTCTGCAACTAGGATCCTTGAGGGATCCGGAGCTTTACAAATGAGTCAAGTTTGTGCGCTGCACAAAAAATCGAGTAGTAACCCTTTAGTCCCCTTCGAATCTAACGCAAGGGCGCAATGACGCAAAGATTCTTTTGGTTTTCCTTGCGTCGTGGCGACCTTACGCCTTGGCGTTAAACAACAAGGACATGGATTCACACCCAGGTTAGGTTTGTGCCGCTCTGGCTTCCAGACAAAAATTCACGCCTTGTTGGTCTGAGGCGGAGCCTCGCTGGGGGTTGTCGGTATTCAGGTATAAATATATAAGACATCTGAACAGTTAGGTGTGCATATTCTTTAACCCCGTCCTATCGAGACACATAACGCAAGACTCTTAAACCACCCCAATTCACGATCATCAACAGCACTGTTGCTGTCACAAAATACAAAATATTCGGGTAGTGGATAAATTCTAAATGCTGAAGTCTGCCAACCCCTCCCTCGTCATTCCGGCAGGGATTGCCGGAATC
>NZ_FLUY01000089.1 GCF_900092655.1 Candidatus Thiosymbion oneisti | reverse complement strand
TCCAGCGGACTCAGCTTCTCGGTGCTGATAGGCGTTGGCTGTTAGCCTACCGAGGCGCTTAATCGACGCTGGAGCGTTGGGATCTGCTCCCACGCTGGAGCGTGGGGAGCCAGCCGAAAATGTGTTGGTTTTTAGACAGCCTCTAAGATGTTCTCGTTCCCACGCTCTGCGTCAATGCCATTAAGTTAAGCCTCAAAGCCCCTCTCCCGGCGGGAGGGTGTCGCAAAAGCCCCGCTCCCGGTCTCTG
>NZ_FLUY01001202.1 GCF_900092655.1 Candidatus Thiosymbion oneisti | reverse complement strand
ACCAGTAGTTCCATAACCTCTCGGGCACGCAACAATGACCCAACTTTAGTTCCTATGCAATCATCCGGGACCCCACAATTATGCA
>NZ_FLUY01001076.1 GCF_900092655.1 Candidatus Thiosymbion oneisti | reverse complement strand
CACGGATCAACACGGATTGGTCTCCATCCGTGTCGATCCGTGTTCATCCGTGGTTCTGTTTCCGGTTGTTATCTGCACT
>NZ_FLUY01000642.1 GCF_900092655.1 Candidatus Thiosymbion oneisti | reverse complement strand
CCGAACGCGCCGTAACCCAACACGTCAGGTTTGTCCCGACGCAGGAGGGATCTTTTCCCACAACCAACGCCAAATAACCCAGGACCGCGCCCGGACAGGCACGGTTCGAACGCGGCGTAACGCAACACGACGCCTTCTCGGGCAGCACCCAACAATGCCGGACAGCGCTGATGCCGAACGATGGCATTGCCGGACCGACAATAAGGGGACTTGCGGTTTCCATGGAGGTATCCTTACCGCTGATTTGCGCCTATCGCGACCCGATTAGCCGACTACTCTCCAGGGAAATCTCTCCCATGCAAGCAGAGCTTCTCCTCCACCCCCAATGGATCGTCCCCGTCGACGCCGCCGCAAGCATCCTCACGGATCACAGCCTGGCGGTTACCGGGGGCCGCATCCGGGCCCTGCTGCCGACCGCGGAGGCCCGCACCGACATCCAGGCCGCACAACAGATCGAGCTCCCAGGCCATGTGTTGATCCCAGGGCTCATCAACGCCCACACCCACTCCCCCATGGTCCTGCTGCGGGGATTGGCGGATGACCTGCCGCTGATGACCTGGCTCAACCAGCATATCTGGCCGGCGGAGCAGCGGTGGGCGGAGCCCGAGTTCGTCCGCGCCGGGACCCGGCTCGCCGCCCTGGAGATGCTCAAGAGCGGCACCATCTGCTTCAACGACATGTACTTTTTTGCCGAGGTCACCGCCAAGGCCGCGGCCGATGCCGGTATGCGGGCCGTCGCCGGCATGATCCTGGTAGACTTTCCCACCCGCTTCGCCGAGACGCCGGAGGAGTACCTACGCAAGGGCCTGGTGCTCCACGACCGTTACCGCGACCATGCCCTGATCCGCACCGCCTTCGCCCCCCATGCCCCCTACTCGGTGTCCGACGGCCCCTTCGAGCGCATCCGTACCCTGTCCAACGAGCTGGACGTGCCGGTACATATCCATTTGCACGAGACCCACGACGAGGTCGTCCAATCCCTGCGCGACCACGGCGAGCGGCCCCTGGCCCGGCTGGAGCGCCTGGGCCTCTTGGGACCGAATCTGGTGGCGGTGCACATGACGCAGATCGAGGCCGCGGAGATCGCGGCCGTCGCCCGCGCCAACGCCCATGTGGTCCACTGCCCGGAGTCGAATCTGAAGCTTGCCGCCGGCTTCTGTCCGGCGGCCCGGCTCCTTGCCGCAGGCGTGAATGTCGCCCTGGGGACCGACGGGGCGGCCAGCAACAACGACCTGGATATGATGGGCGAGCTCCGGACCGCGGCCCTGTTGGGCAAGGGCGTGGCCGATTCCCCGGCGGCGTTGCCCGCCTATACCGCCCTGCGGATGGCGACCTTGAACGGGGCCCGGGCCCTCGGCATCGACGCCGAGACCGGCTCCCTCGAGACCGGCAAATCCGCAGACATGGTAGCCCTCGACCTGCGGGACCCGGATACCCAACCCGTCTACAATCCGGTCTCCCAGGTCGTCTACGCGGCCGGACGCGACCAAGTCCAACAGGTCTGGGTGGCTGGCCGGCACCTGATCCGCGACGGCGAGCCCACGACCCTGGACCCGGCGGCCATCCTGGACGAGGCGCGGGCATGGGGGGCACGGATTGCCGCATCGCAGTGAATCAAAAGTTGGTAGTGGGATCTGACTTATTTAATCCGCAGATTACGCAGATTTCCGCAGATGAAAAACGAACTAATCTGCGAAAATCTGCGGATAAAAAATGCCTTATTCCCACGCTCAATCCGACCCGGACTGCTCCACAGCCCGTAGGATGTAGTGAGCCGCCGGGCGCGGGACGCGCCCGGCGGCGAACCGCATCAATGGTTCGGTAGGCCTCACCGCATCCTACAGGCTCGATCCAACCCTGGCCGTTCCGCGGACGGATACCAAGTCCTTATCAAAATTGAGCATGGGAAAACAACCCGGTAGCTTTAGTTTCTCAACGCCGACCAGCGCAGTATCGGATCGATCAGATAGGCGTAGACCGCAAAACCCAGGGCGGCGACGGCAAGTAGCTGTTGCATAGTTGCGGCCCCGGGGTAGCCTCCATCCCATAGAAGCAGCGAAACGGCCATCCCGGCGGCCAGGGTCACCAGCGCCAGGTGGACGATGGGCTCCGATCCGAGCCTTTCACTCCGGGCCGCCAGGGATACCCCCAGCCGGGCGGCCATTGCCCCACCCGCCAGTCCTACCGCCACATCCACCGGCCAATGCACGCCGACTGCGACCCGGCTGAGGCCGGCGGCAACGGCCAGCAGGATCAGGAATGCCCGCAGCCAGCGGGCGCGGACGGTGTAGACCCAGACGCCGAAGAAGGTCGCCGCCGTCACTGTGTGCCCGGAGGGGAAACTGTTCTCGCGCAGACCAGGGCCGATGAGGTTGAAGACCCCTGCCTCCAATACCGCCGGCGGTCGCAGGGCGGAAAACAGGGGCTTGAGGGAATGGGTAAAGGCGATGGCGAAGAGCGCGGCGCCGATGAGGGTCCAAAAGACGCGCGGGCAGCGGCGGGTGAAGAACAAGGTCAGGGCAAAGGCGACGCGTTCGTCGCCGAGCACCGTGAGCCATTGCCAAAGCGGTGCGGGGAGCTCGGCCGCCAGGGTATTGAGCCGGGAAAAGCCGCCGTGATAGCCGCAGGCCAGGAACAGGATCAGGCCGACGAGCAGACTGATGGTCGCCCACCGAGTCAACCACAGGCCACCGGAGGGTGTCGTAAAAGGCATCGATCTTTGCCCTTCGACCCCCTCTCCCCAACCCCTCTCCCGGCGGGAGAGGGGCTTTTGCGACACCTTCCCGGTAGAAGGGGGGCTTTTACGACACCCTCCACCGGTGAGAGGGGTTGCCGGAGCGGGTCGCAGGCCCGCCGCCAAGTCTTCACGCAGGTCGCGCTTGAGAAAGACGAACAGACCCTCAGCCATCGGACCGCCGCGCCCTTACCTTGAGCAGGGCGACCGCGCCGCGCCGAAAGACCACTTCCTGCTCCAAATCGGGATGCTGCGCGGTGAGCTTGCTCAACTTGTCTACCCGCAGGAATACCAGGTCCCCGGCGCTGGGGGGGCGATTGGGGGTGATCGCCCGCCGGTAGAGGCTGAAGCTGGGCATGTTGGTGCGGTAGGCCAGGGTGGGCAGATCCAGCGCTCGGGCCAGCAGGGCCGCCTCTTTCACCGGTCCCTGCAGGACCTCCATTACTCGGGGCACCAGCACCCCGGAGACGACGGCTATTTGGACCAGGCCCACGAGCACCAGCCCCTGCCAGGGCGGCAACCGCTGCCACAGGGCGATCGCCGAGACCAGGACTAAGCCCAGGGCGACCGCGATGCGATAGGGGGTGTCCAGCAGGGTCCTGCCCAGCTCGAACATGGCGAGCTGATGGGGCCCTTGGGTCCACCCGGCGGCCGCTTCCACCAGCTCCGGCAGCACCAGCAGCAGCAGGAAGAATAGCACCGGTGGTACGAATGCCAGCCAGCGGTTCGCGAGCAGCTTGCGGTGCCGGGCCATCAGGACGAACAGGGGGGTTGCGCCATAGAGCATATAGTGGGGGAGCTTGGTCCCGGAGAACGAGAAGAAGACAAAGACCGCGGCGAACCAGAGCCACAGGAAGCGGTCCAGGGGGTCGGCCCAGGTCTGTCTGAGTGCCGGCAGCAACCGCAGGAACCAGCCGGTGAAGGGCAGCATGATCAGCGGCAATATCACCAGGTAGTAGCCGAAGAAGCCCTGGTGTCCGTGCATGGCGGCGCCGAAGCGGCCCAGGTTGTGGCCCAGGAAGAAGTTCTCGAAGAAGCCGGGACCGCTGTCCAGATAGATGGCGATGTGCCAGGGTAGTACGACCGCCAGCAACAAGGCCCAACCCCAGGGGAAGCGGATCGCCTTCAGCCATTCCTTCAGGGAGCGTTCGCTGAGGAAGAACAGGAGGCTCACCAGGACCGGAAACAGGATCGCCACCGGCCCCTTGGTCAGGAAGCCGAGTCCGATCCAGAGGTAGACGCGCAGCAGGGTGCCGCGCTCAGGCTTGAGATACCAGCGGTAGATGTCGAAGAAGCTTAAGGCCAGGAACAGGTTCAGCACCGCGTCGGCGGTGGCCGCCTTGGCGATGATGGAGACCTCCAGGGTCAGGGCCATGACCAGGGCCGCTACCGTCGCCGTCGAAGGGTCCAGGCGCCGGCGCACGAAGAGCCACAGGGCCAGGAGCCAGCCGGTCGCCGCCAGGGCCGAAGGGAGACGCAGGGCGAGCTCACTTAAGCCCAGCAGCTTCACGGACGCCGCCTGCAGCCAGTAGATGAGCACCGGCTTGTCGAAGCGGGGCTCACCATCCATAGTGGGCGTGATGTAGTTGCCGCTAGCCAGCATCTCGCGCGTGGCCTCGGTGAAGGCCCCTTCATCCAGGTCATAGAGGGGCACGGACCCGAGCATCCAGTAGAAGCCGAGCAGCAGTACCGGCACCAGCAACCAGGTCGGGGTAGGGAGCTCCGCGGGGGACTGTGTGTCCCGGTTCATTCGGATCGCCTCCAGCCGGCCAGGTCCGGATCGCTCTGCCGGGCGATGGTGAAATCGGGTCGATCCCTGGACGCGAAAAAGGTCCGCGTCAGGAGCTCCGCCAACACACCGGTGGTGAGGAATTGGATCGAGGCTACCAGGAATAGAATACCCACGAATAACAGGGGGCGATTGCCGATGTCCTCCCCCAGGCCGAACTTGACGACCAGGAGGTACGACATGATCAGGGTCCCGATCAAGCCGAGGCCCATGCCGATGGCGCCGAAAAAGTGTCCGGGGCGGGCCCCGTAGCGCAGGAAAAAGGAGGCCGCCAGCAGGTCCGGCAGCACCCGGAAGGTACGCGAGATCCCGTACTTGGATACCCCGAAACGACGCGCCTCATGATGCACCACGGTCTCGCCGATCCGCCGGGGGTCGGTCACGCCCGCTACCCACACCGGGATGAAGCGATGCATCTCCCCGAACAGGCGCACCGGCTTGATGACCTCTGCGCGGTAGAGCTTCAGGCTGCAACCGTAATCGTGCAGGGCGACGCCCGTGACCTTGGCGATGAGCCAGTTGGCGATGCGCGAGGGGAGCTTGCGCAGCAGCCACCCGTCCCGACGTTCGAGACGCCAACCTTGGAGCAGGTCCAGATCCCGTTCCATAAGCTCCCGCGCCATGCGTGGGATGTCCGCCGGGTCGTTCTGCAGGTCCCCATCCAAGGTCGCGATCAGCCCACCCCGGGCTGCGTCGAGCCCCGCCTGCATGGCCGCCGTCTGCCCGAAGTTGCGTCGCAGCTCGATGATCCGCACATGGTTCCCATAGTTTGCCGCCTGCTCCCGCAGGCGCTCGCCCGTCCCGTCCCGACTCCCGTCGTCCACACAGATCAGCTCCCAGGGACCGGGATACTCCCGCAGGCCCGCGTGGACCCGCGACAGAATGGGGGCAACATTGTCCGCCTCCTCGTACATGGGGACGACGAGGGAAAGGCTGATGGAAGCAGCGGGTGTGCTTTGCATGTCATCTGTAAGAAGCGCTGTCGGCTATGGAACCGTGGCCTGAGGGGTCGGGGATGTTTGCCGGTATGGAACCGAGCATATTACAGGGTATGCCTGCGGGAAAGACCAAGCCGGGACCGGAAACTGCTTGCCGGCCGGTAGGAGCAGCCAGACAGGCTCGCCAAGGTCATGTTTTCAAAAGGTTTATACGCGTTCGCCCGATCTCGATCACCCGAACTCCTTATATCTCAAGGGTGCGATGTTGTAGAATCCAATCACCTTGGAGAATTGTCTTCCCGGCGCTTCTTCAAGAAGCGGAGTAAAAAAGCTGGGTGGAGTTCCGCGTGGAGAAAGATTCAGGAGTCGAGCTGCCGTCATCTGAGGCTCCGGAATTCGAGTTGCCTATGAAGACGGCGGCGCGCCAAGCAGCCCCGCGCAATCCCCGCCGTTCGCTGGCCTATACCGTCCTGGGCAGGCTGATGCGGGGCGTCCTGGTTGCGATGTGGCGTGCCCTCGTTGCAGTGGTGGCCGGCGTCCTGAATCTGACGATGGTGGGGGGCCTGGTCCTCGCCGCTTTTGTTGCCGTTACCCAGGCCGATCTTCCCACCCCCGAGATGCTCAAGGAAATGCACCTGCAGGAGCCCCTGCGGGTGTACGCCGCCGATGGTGGTCTGATGGCGGAGTATGGTATCGAGCGGCGCCGTCCGGTGCCCTTCAACGCCATACCACCCTTGATGGTGAAGGCGTTCCTGGCTACCGAGGATGCCCGGTTCTTCGAGCACCAGGGCGTCGATCTCAAGAGCATTGCACGGGCGGCGATGAGTTTCGCCCGAACCGGCGAGCGCACCCAGGGCGGCAGTACCATCACCATGCAGGTCGCGCGTAACTTCTTCCTGTCCAGAGAGAAGACCTTCCAGCGCAAGTTCGCTGAACTCTTGTTGTCGATACGCATCGAGCGCTCGTTCACGAAGGAGGAGATTCTCGAGCTCTATCTCAACAAGATCTTCTTCGGCCATCGGGCTTACGGCGTCTCGGCCGCGGCGGCCCTTTACTATGGTAAGCAACTCGATGAGCTGAACCTTGCCGAGATGGCCATGTTGGCCGGCCTCCCGAAGGCCCCGTCCGTCAATAACCCGATTTCCAATCCCCAGCGCGCCCGGGAACGCCGCAACTATATTCTGCGGCGGATGCGCGATCTCGATTATATTACCCACACGGAGTTTCAGGCCGCTGCCGAGCGCGTTGACCAGGCCCGTCTGCACCGCAAGGGGGTGGATCTGGAGGCCGGCTATGCCGCCGAGATGGTGCGCCGGCACCTGGTCACGCGGTTCGGGGAGGCTGCCTACCAGCAAGGCTATCGGGTAACCACGACCATCGAACCCCGGCTGCAGCGTGCCGCCCAGGATGCGGTGCGCAAGGCCCTACGGGCCTATGATCGGCGTCACGGCTATCACGGCGCCGAGGCCAAGTACGAGGTCGCGGACGCCGATGACGAGCAGCTCGACCTGCTCTTGGAGGCGGTGACTCGCTTGCCGGACCTCACCGCCGGCATCGTGGTTGGGGCCAGTGCCAAAGCAGCCCAGGTCTACGTCGGAGGCGGGAAACGCATCACCCTGAGGCTGGGGCAGGTCAAGTGGGCGCGTCCGTTCAGGAATGAGAATTGGCGGGGGCGGGCACCGCGCAGGGTGACGGATGCGGTGGCCGTGGGTGACCTGATCCGGCTCAGGCGGAACCGGCAGGGCACCTGGGGACTGTCGCAGGCACCCAGCGTCAGCGGGGCCCTGGTAGCCTTGTCGCCGCTGGACGGAGCGATTCAAGCCGTGGTGGGGGGATACTACTTCAATGACAGCGAGTTCAACCGAGCGGTCGACGCCCGCCGTCAGCCAGGTTCCAGCTTCAAGCCCTTCGTCTATGCGGCCGCTCTGAACCAGGGCTATACCCCGGCCAGCCTGGTCCGGGACGAGCCCATTGTCGTCAGGTACGGTCGGCGGCGGGCGTGGCGACCGCGGAACGCCGATCATAAGATCCTGGGACGGATCCGCATGCGCGTCGCGCTGACCCAGTCCCGAAACCTGGCGTCCGTCCATCTCCTCAAGCGGGTAGGGGTGGAGGAAGCCAGAAATTACATCCGACGTTTCGGGTTTACCCTTGAGGAGCTGCCCCGGGGTCTCTCGCTGGCCTTGGGTACCGCCGAAGTATCCCCACTCCAGATGGCAGGGGCCTACGCCCTGTTCGCCAACGGCGGTTTCCAAGTGAAACCCTATTTCATCAGCCGGATCGAGAATGGCGACGGTGAGGTGGTCTTCGCGGCCGATCCGCCGCGTGCCTGCTTGGACTGCTGGGCCCGCTACCGGGGGTCGTCCGCCAAGACTGCGGCCCTGGGACGGGCCGACGGACCCCCCAATAGTCCCCTGGCCGAGCGGGTACTGGCCCCGGGTCTGGTGTACGAGATGACATCCATGATGCAGGATGTCATCAAGCGTGGGACCGGGCGCAAGGCCCTGCGGCTCAAACGTAAGGACCTGGCCGGCAAGACCGGGACGACCAACGAAGTGCGCGATTCCTGGTTCTGCGGCTTTCAGAAGGACGTGGTTACCGTGGCCTGGATGGGCTACGACAGGTTCCGCCCGTTGGGAAAGCGGGAGACCGGCGGTCAGGCGGGCCTCGGCATGTGGGTGGATTTCATGCGCAAGGCCCTCAAAGGCAAGCCCCAAGCGATTCTGAAGCCGCCCCGGGGGATGGTCAAAGTGCGCGTCTCCAAGGCCAGCGGACGACGTGTCAGCTCAGGTGGGGTGGGGGAATGGGTCCGGGCCGAGTATGCGCATGCCCTGCAGGGACCCAAGCCCGTAGCCTACACCGGTGGTGGGAAAGCGAGCGGGAAAGCCGGCCAGAAAACCCGTGGCAAGAAAGGGCGACGCGCGTCTTCCGCCAAGGCAAAACAACGTGCGCCCCGGGTTATCGACGATCTGTTCTAAGCGCACCTTGAAAAATTCCTGCCGTTTTACGTTTTCAGACCCGTAGACACTAAGAGGCTGTCTAAAAACTAACCTATTGATTTTCTACTGGCATTGATTTTCGGTTAGCTCCCCACGCTCCAGCGTCGATTAAGCGCCTCGGTAGGCTAACCGCCAATGCCTATCAGCACAGAAGAGCTGCGTCCGCGGGAGCGGACAAGCTGCCGTTCCCACGCTGGAGCGTGGGAACGAGCGTGGAATTTTCAGATTTTATGCAATAAAATCAGTATCTTAATTTTTAGGCAGCCTCTAAACCACAGAGGGATACAAGGATTTGGGAGAAGAGCAACGGAAATGGAGAAGAATCCTTCGTGGCTTTGTGGCTTGGTGTGAGAAAAACGAGCATGATGAAAAAGGTTCTTGCTTATCTCGTCATCGGTGCAATCCTGGTCCTTGCAGGATGCGCTTTCGGTGAGAAAGATTCCCAACCCAAGCCCTCGGTTCTGGAGAAGCTGCCGTTTGTCCACAAGATGACGGTACAGCAGGGAAACATCGTTACCGAAGAGATGATAGACCGTTTGGAGCTGGGCATGACGAAAAGCCAGGCCAGGTTCTTGCTCGGAACCCCCATGCTGACCGACCTGTTTCACACCGATCGTTGGGACTACACCTATACCATACGGCGTGGTCACGACAAGATGATGATGATGCGCCTTACCCTGCTGTTCGAGGCCGATCGCTTGGTGGAGGTACAAGGCGATCTGCGGCCGGACCCCAACCGTGCGGCCCAGCGCCAGCCCGCCGACCTGCTGGTCTCGGTGCCCGACTGGCAGGACGACCGCGGACTATTCACCAGGCTCCTGCTGGACCCGGAGTCGACGGAGTAGCGCCTAAAGGCAGGATGCGCTATCCGAAGGGAAAACTACGAATCACGCGAATCCGCGCGAATTGGATTGTTTGCGCCCACTTTTGACTTGTCGTTAGTAACCCTCAGTTTTCTAATGGGTTCCTACGTTCAGGAACTTTTGTCTTGCCAGCTTCC
>NZ_FLUY01000953.1 GCF_900092655.1 Candidatus Thiosymbion oneisti | reverse complement strand
CCAGAGCCTTGCGTGTCAGGGTGGGTTCTTGCCGCAACAAGGCCAGGATCCGTTCTTGGGTAGTTTCTTGGGTAGTTTCTTGGGTAGT
>NZ_FLUY01000001.1 GCF_900092655.1 Candidatus Thiosymbion oneisti | reverse complement strand
GTTCATTGCGCGTTCTCCGCTACGGATGGGGCCACCAGGAGCTCCATGACCTCTCGGGCACGCAACAATGACCCAATCTTAGATCCTATGCAATCATCCGGGACCCGACACTTAGCCAAATCCACTCAGGTCAAGATCCGGATCTTTGACCCGGATGGTGGTTTGGTCCGAACCTTGGTCGAGGGTGCGGACCAAGCGGTCGGTCGTACACAACATATCTGGGACGGCCGTGACGACAGCGGCAAGATCGTACCCGATGAGGCCTACACCTTTGTCATCGAGGCTGCCGATGGTGCCGTCTATGACCCCACTACCTTCTCCGGCGGCGAGGTGGGCGACCTGACGGATGTCAGCTTCGATTCATCCGGGACCGTCAGCTACCAGCTCCCGGCACCGGCCCGCGTCCTGATCCGGCTGGGTATCCGCAATGGCCCCATGTATCGCACCCTGGTGGATTGGAAGCCGAGACCGGCCGGCAATGTCAACGAGTATTGGGACGGATTCGATCAGGACCAGTTGGTCAAGTTGCAGGGCCAGAAAGATTTCAGTGCCCTGGTGACCTATGCCACCTTACCCGAGGCGACGGTAATTACCTATGGCAACCAGGATGAGAGTTATCGGGAATACAGGCTCGGCCGGGGCAAGGACCGCCCACGGAAACCGGAGCGCCCCCGTATTTCGGACACCGAGCAAGGTTTCCGTCCCGATTTCCTCGTCCCGCCCGCCTGGGCGCGTGCCCCTCAGGTCAAGCTGACCTTTCCCGATTTCCCGGAGGCCGGTACGGTGCTGGCGGTGAAGCGAGCCCTCCAGGTGCGTATCGATGTCGCGGAGGAGGACAAGCCCCGGTTGCTGGCGGACCAGTTCGAGGTCCTGCTCTTCGTCGACAGCCAATTCTTCGCCGAGGCCGAGCGGAGCTATCTACCGTTGAATTGGAAATGGGAGCTGCAACAGTTCCCCCCCGGCGAGCACATCCTGACTGTGAATATCTCCAGCTTCAAAGGCCAGGTCGGCGTCGCCAGCCGGAAGATTATCCTTGCAGAAATAGCGTCGAGATAATCATGCCGTTTCCTTTGGTTTTCCATCGGGAATTGTTTTTCGCCGTAAATGAACGCGAATCAACGCAAATTGGTCACAGATGATTATATTGTCTTTTCTGTCCCCGGATGACTCAGGTTCTCACAGATCGTTTCGTTCTCAATGTTACCGATAGTCGAGAGCATCCGTACCGGGTCCTCAAGCCGGACACTGTACCGCGGTGCGGCGGTCATCGCCTTGGTCCTGAGCGCCGCAGCAAATGTCCATGCCGCGCTTGTGTTCTCGGCCCTCCGGGACGGCGTCTGGCGGCTCTATCATCAATCCGAACCGGATGCGCCGCCGCGGCCGATACCGGCGCAGCCGCTCGCCGGCGACCAGGGCGCACCACGGCTATCACCGGACGGTAAATGGGTTGCCTTCGAGATCACCGGCGGCGGGCTCCAGGTCTGTCCCATTACAGGGGCAGGGGCTTGCCGATCCGTTGCGGTCGGGTCGGGTTATGCCGTGCGTCCCGCCTGGAATCCACGGACCGGCGCGCTGGTCCTCGTCCACTTCACCTTCAAGGGCGGCGAGGAGCAGTCCACCATCAAGCTGACCGGCGGCGATCCGGCTGCAATCACCCCCCTCATCGAGCAGACCGGCATCCAGGATTTCCCGGCTGTCGCGCCGGACGGGCGCCGACTGGCCTATACTTCTTGGCTCACCGTCATGCCCTACCGCGGCCGGGTCAGTGTGGTCCAGCAGCTCTGGACCCTGGAGCTCGGCACCGGGAGGGCAGGGCAACTGCTGCTGTCGAACGCCGGCGACATCCATCCCCGGTGGTCTCCGGACGGCAGCCGGATCGCCTTTTCATCGAACCGCACCGGCCGCTACGAGCTCTGGACTACCAGTAACGCGGGCACCGATTTGCATCGAATTACCGATGGTCCGGGTGACAAGACCTGGCCGGCCTGGTCCCCGGACGGTTCGCGCATCCTCTTCACCCACACCCGGAAGGGTCGCTCCGGCCTCTCCCTGGTCCGCATCGACACCGGCGAGATCCGGCCCTACAACCCATTCGGTCCGGACTCCGGGATCCAGCTCAAGGACCCGGACTGGCGCGCCGTTGCAGACTGAGTACCGTCGGTAGCCCCATGCAGGCACCGGGACGCCGCCGCCACAGGTCTTTGATCCGGGTCCTGGGTCTTGGTGTGCTCGCCGTCTCCATCGGGGCCCTTGTCATCGTCCGCCAGGCACCGATCCCGGAAGACGCCACCTATGTTGGCTCCGCTGCCTGCAGCAGTTGCCATCGGAGCGAATACGCAGGCTGGCACGCCAGCCACCATTCCAAGATGATGCGCCGGGTCGATCAAGAAGGCGTGGTGGTCGCCGATTTCAATGCCGAGGATATGCCGTTCGACCCCAAACAGGCCGTGTGGGCCATCGGCAGCCGTTGGGAGCAGCAATTCATGGGCCACGACGGTAAGACGGAGACCTTGCTGCCCGGTGCCTGGCTGGTCGCTGCGGGTGAGTGGAAGATTAAGGGTTGGGACGGCTGGCAGGTCCCCGTCCCCCGGCGGCGCTGTCACGGCTGCCACACCGTCGGGCTGAATGTGGAAACCGGTGAATTCGTCGAGCCCGGTATCGGCTGCGAGTCCTGCCACGGACCCGGCAGTTGGCACCGTACCACCCTGGGGTTGGGCGCGATCGCCGCCACCCTCGACGCCCAGGTCTGCGGTCAATGCCATACCCGTGGGCGTTCTACCGACGGCCGGCACTTCTTCCCGGTGGGCTACCGGCCCGGCGCGCCCTTGGCAGACTACTTCCGAACGACCGAACCCACGCCCGGTCAGACCTCCGCCGCCTGGTGGGGCAACGGCCGTGAATATAAGCGCCACCAGGAGTACGCTGCCTGGCGACGGGGAGGACATGCCGACAGCCTCAGGCACCTGAAGGAGGGGTATGACGGCCGCTACGGACAGGTGACCTCCGATTGCCTGCGCTGCCACGCCGCCGAGGCCGCTATCGACCCTCACCGTAAACACACCTTGGATGCAGTCGAGCACGGTATCACCTGTGCCGTTTGCCACCAGGTCCATGGTGGTTTGGACAGGCTGCGCCTCGAATGCGACGACTGTCACGAGCCAGGTGCCTTCTACCATCACCCGGAGCGCAATGCGGATCATGTCGTCTGCGGCGACCAGGCAGGAGTCACCTGTGTCGATTGCCATATGCCCCGCACCGCCAAGAACGGCGGCAGGTTCAGTCTCCACACCCATCATCCGGGCATTATCCCGCCCTCGGATACCGCGCAATATGGTGTCCCGAGTAGCTGCGCCAAGGGTACCTGCCACGCCGACCGGCAAACGGAGTGGCTGCAAGCCGCCTTTGAGCGTCACTACCGATGAGAGGAGTATAATCGTCCGTCATGTTTCGCCCGCTGTCCCTTTTCGTCGGTCTGCGCTATACCCGTGCCAAACGGCGGAATCACTTCATCTCCTTCATCTCCCTGATCTCGATGCTCGGCATCATGCTGGGTATCGTGGCCCTGATCGTGGTGCTTTCCGTCATGAACGGCTTTCACACCGAGATCCAGGCGCGCATCCTGGGGATGGCCTCACATGCCACCTTGTCCAATCCCTATGGCGACATGTCCGATTGGCCGGACCTGCTGGAGCGGGTACGGAAGCACGAATCGGTGATCGGGGCCGCTCCGTTCGTCGAGTTGCAGGCGATGCTGGCGAACGGCTCCGATGTGAGCGGGGCCCAGCTGCGGGGAATCCTGCCGCGGGAAGAGGACCAGGTGGCCGAGCTGCGCCGGGATATGATTCAGGGCGATATGGACGATCTGGTCGCCGGAAAGTTCAGGGTCATCCTCGGCCGGGAGCTGGCGGCCTATCTCGGGGTCGGGGTCGGCGACCGGGTCACGGTGGTGACGCCCCAGGTGAGTGCCACCCCCATCGGCATCATGCCCCGGCTCAAGGCCTGTACCGTCAGTGGCCTGTTTGCCGCCGGCATGTCGGACTATGATCGCCATGCTGGCTTTCTGCACCTTGAGGACGCCGCCAAGCTCATGCGGCTGGGCTCGGGTGTCACCGGGGTGCGACTCAAGCTCACGGATCTGTTCGAGGCGCCGCGGCTGGTCCGGGACATCGCCTATGATCTGGGTGGGACCTATCGGGTCATCGATTGGACCCAGCACCACCGGAACTTCTTCGCCGCCCTGCGCACCGAGAAGCGCATGATGAGCATCATCCTGTTTTTGATCGTAGCGGTTGCGGCCTTCAACATCGTTTCGACCCTGGTGATGGTGGTGACCGACAAACGGCCCGACATCGCCATCCTGCGTACCCTGGGGGCCTCACCGGCCCGCATCATGGCGATCTTCATGGTCCAAGGCACGACCATCGGTGCCGTAGGGACCCTGTTGGGCATCGGCGGGGGGATCGCGCTGGCGCTCAATGTGGAGCCCATTGTGGCGGGAATCGAGGGCCTGTTCGGTGTCCACTTCCTGGACCCCAACATCTACTATATCAGCAAGTTGCCCTCGGACCTGCGGGCCCGGGACATCGCCTGGGTGGCGGCCGGGGCCTTTCTCATGTCCGTGCTGGCGACCCTCTACCCGGCCTGGCGCGCGGCCCGCACCGATCCCGCCGAGGCCCTGCGCTATGAATGAAGGGGCACCGGTGCTCGAGGCCGTGGGACTGGCAAAGACCTTTCGTCAGGGGCCCCAGGAGGTTGCGGTCCTGCGCCGGGTCGATCTGAGGATCCATGCCGGCGAACGGGTGGCGGTAGTCGGTGTGTCCGGCTCGGGCAAGAGCACGCTGCTGCACTGCTTGGGGGCCTTGGAGCGGCCTTCGGCCGGCAAGGTCTACTGGGAAGGGCAGGACGCGGCCTCCCTATCGGAACGCACG
>NZ_FLUY01000068.1 GCF_900092655.1 Candidatus Thiosymbion oneisti | reverse complement strand
TATACTGCCACACGGCACAATCTGCGCATTTCACTCCCTCTCCCTCCGGGAGAGGGCCGGGGTGAGGGGGAAATTCAAAAG
>NZ_FLUY01001887.1 GCF_900092655.1 Candidatus Thiosymbion oneisti | reverse complement strand
GTCCAAATGGTCATCAGTCAGGCTGAGTTTTCTCGTTCCCAGGCGCTGCGTGGGAACCAGAGACCGGGAGCGGGGCTTTTGCGA
>NZ_FLUY01000814.1 GCF_900092655.1 Candidatus Thiosymbion oneisti | reverse complement strand
GTGGAACCTAAGGGCCCGGATTCCCGGCAAACACTGCTGGTATCCCCCATGACTGAGGTTCGATGCGGCCGCGCCGCTTTGCCGGCGCACTCCAA
>NZ_FLUY01000418.1 GCF_900092655.1 Candidatus Thiosymbion oneisti | reverse complement strand
ATCCGTGAGCATGGTCAATTCGACAAAGACAGCACCATCGAGCACGACCTGCGCGAGCATGTGCTGCATGATCGCAGCCGGGATGTCACCAATAACGAGACCATCCAAATCGGGAACGACCGTGCCAAGACCGTCGGCAGCAACGAGACCACGACCATCGGCGTCGACCGGATCGAGCAGGTGGGAAGCAACGAGACCATCTCTATCGGCAGTAACCGCACCGAAACCGTCGGCGCCAACGAGATGATCAATGTCGCCCAGACCCGTACCCGCACCGTCGGCGTCAACGAAACGGTCAATGTGGGCGGTCAACAGGCCGTGACTGTCGGCAGGAACCAGAGTGTCGCTGTCGGCAATAGTCTGAGCGAGCAGATCGGCAAGAGCCGGGATGTCACGATTGGCACCACCCTCAGCGAGAATGTCGGAACCGATTGGTCGGAGACCGTCGGCAAGAATCATTCGTTGAGCGTAGGAGAGAACCGCAGCGGCTCGATCGGCAAGGACGACTCCCTGAAGGTGGGGAAGAACCTGGTGATCGATGCTGGAGACTCGGTCACCATCAAGACGGGCAAGGCCAGCATCTCCATGAAGAAGGATGGCACCATCACCATCCAGGGCAAGGACATCACCGTCAAGGGCTCCGGCGGCATTAACGTGAAAGCGAGTAAGAACGTCGTCATCAAGGGTAAGAAGGTCCTGGAGAACTGAACCCATGGCAACCAACCGCAACCAAGATCAAGCGCAGACCACCGGGGCGGAATTCAGCGAGACCACCGAGCGCTACAACGGCGTTGTCATCGGCCTCCTGCTCGGATTCCACGAGGACGGGGCGCCACTTGTCGCCTTCCCCGGCAATCCGCAGGAGACGGCCCTCAAGGCCCGCGCTACGACCAGACTTGAGGGCACGGACGTGGGCCGCGAAGTCGCCCTCTTATTCGAAGGCGGCGACCCACGCCTGCCCTTGGTCATCGGGGTGATCCGGCATCCGCAGCGCCAAACCGATACCCAGACCCCATTCACTGCCGACCTGGACGGCGAGCGTCTAGTCCTCTCCGCCCGGCAAGAGATCGTCCTCAAATGCGGCAAATCCAGCATTACCCTCACCCGCGCGGGCAAGATCCTGATCCGGGGCGCCTATCTGCTGAGCCGTTCCTCCGGCGTCAATCGGATCAAGGGTGGGTCGGTGCAGACTGGTTGAGTTTCTGATGTATGAGGCAAGCTGATGGCCAATAATGTTTTTGCCAATGGGCGGGAGATCGCCTGCAAAGCGGCGGAGGGGAAATCCGTCTGCGCCTTTCCCGATGTCTGCATGACGCCGCCGGAGACCCCGGCGACGCCGGCCGGCGTGCCGGTGCCTTATCCGAATACCGGCTATGCCAAGGACACGACTAAGGGGAGCAAGACCGTCAAGATCTCCGGCAAACCAGTGATGCTCAGAGATCAATCGTACTTCAAGACATCGACCGGGAACGAGGCGGGATCCGCGGCGAAGAAGGGCGTCGTCTCCGGGGTAAACCGAGGCAAGGTCTATTTTGTCTCCTGGTCGATGAATGTGAAGATCGAGGGCAAGAATGTGGTTCGGCATCTGGATTTGACCACCCATAACCATGGATCGGTGCCGGGAAATACCGGGACGTGGAAATATATCGATACCAGCACCGAGAAGCGCAAATGCAAACGCGATAAAAAAAGAATCGACAACAAATGTAAGCCGACCAAGAAAGAAGGAAAACGAAAACGAGCAAAGAAGGTCCCGAATAAGGAACCTGGAGCCTGGAAGGACAGCTACTGCAAAGGCCTAACGTTGTCGCCGTCGTCAAAGAAGACTCCAGCCGAGATCGAGCAGGAACTCAACGAGCTCTTTGATGTTGAGAAACAGCTGAAAGAGGCCCTACAGGACACCAAGGAAGCAGTACTCAATGAACTCGATGAGAAGTTGGGAGGTTCATTTTGGAAAAAGCTCTCAAGGAAGATACCATACATCGGTCCTATTCTGAAGGTCTCCGACATTGTATCGGTAGTAGACAAGCTCCCAGACGTGCCGGAATTCCTTGCTGAGCTGGAAAAAGATATCGAAAACCTGAAACAGCTGCCCAAGGAAATCGAACGGATAAAGGAACGAGTAAAGGAAGAAGGATATACGCTGGAATTGCTTGCCGATGCGCAGGCGAAGGTTGCCAGATTCAACCCCTGCCTACGGGCCCGCAAATGTATGCTGGTGCCTCGCACGAAGAGCAAGCAATCGAAAAAATGGGGGGACAAAAATAGTGGTTGTTGTTTGGGCCAGACGCCGCATCACCTGATTGCAGATTCCTGGTTCAAGGAAGCTAAGGATTGCCCTGGCTACGATGCAGGCGAGGCGCCTTGCGTCTGTGTCGAGGGTACCCACCACAGCCGAGGTGGGACGCATCAAGAGTTCCATGACTTTATCGAGGGACAAACGGACAAAATCAAAGGTAAAGAGATAAGCTATAGAAAGGCGAAGGAAATTGCCCTGGATTCCCATAATAATGTCTTCGGACATTGCGATCGGGACTGCATTGAAGCCCAATTGGATAACTATTATAAGAAGGCATGTGGAGACGAGAACTTCAAAGTTCGGGCAGTGGGTACGAAGGGTGGAAGACCAAAGGGTTCTAAGGGCGATGATAGACTTCGTTAAAGAGAGGTCTCTTTAAAACCATATGGGAGAAATCCATGAGAATTGGTATTTATGAGGAAATGCGTGAGCGCCTGCGGGGGTTCTCGATTGTCGATTGTTCGATCCGCAGCCGAGACTGTATCTACATTCTGTTTCAGAACCCTCCATATAGGGATGATGAGGATGTCGATATACTCTTTCGTGCCGGTTTCTACTATCCCAAAACGGAACGGATATGGGGATACGACGCATTCCGCAACGTATACAAGGCCAAGTCGTGTGTCCTGCCGCCGCCTAATGGCCCTATCGTCGTGGTGGATTTCGACGGTCAAGTGATATCCCAAACGGGGGATACCAACTCAGGGAGTGGTTTTGATTTCGAAGAGCCGATCCCCCTTATCCCCAATGTATCCGTGCTGCGGGTGCGGGAGATCGCGGGACAGGCCTACATAGCAGGTACCCTGCGTACCGTCTTTCGCCGTGAGGGCCCCGGCGACTGGACCTGTCTCTCCGGCAACGACCTGGCGGTCCGGGACGAAGAAGACCGGCAGGGCTGGGATTTCGGTTTTGAGGACATCGATGGGTTTGCCGCTGACGATCTCTATGCCTGTGGCGGGAAAGGCGATCTGTGTCACTATGACGGCCGGCATTGGGAGGTGATCGACTGTCCCACCAACCAGTATCTTGCGGCCATCTGCTGCGCCGGGAACGGCAAGGTCTATGTCGGCGGGAAAGATGGGATGCTGATCGAGGGACGTGGCGACTTGTGGCAAGTGGTCGGCGAGGATACCGAAGGATTCAGTGTCCCGGGGGGCCGCGAATACGCCGGCATGGGGGCCCGGATCAGATGCATGGCTTGGTATAGGGACCGACTCTATATGGCTACGAACCAAGGGGTGTGGGAATACTTCGAGGGTCGGGTCCGACGCACCCCTGGATTGGCGGGACTAGTGCCGAATCCCGGCGAGGAAGGACCGGAGCCGAAGATCAACGAACGGGTTCAAAAACTACTGCGCGCGGGTGGTGCCAGCGAGGAGGCCATCGATCTGGTTTCCATGCCGGTGTCTATAGAAGGAGAAGGCATCCTAGCTCCGGCGGCACTGCATTCCTTGAGTACTGATGGAGAATTGTTATTGCTTGGCGGCGGTGACAAGGTCGCGGTATTCGACGGTGTGAAGTGGAAGATCCTTTATGCACCCTATGGGATCGATTCGGGCGGATCACTCTGAAATTCGATCACCGCCTCTAACACCCCATGGATCTAATCAACGCCACCGGCATGCAGGCGGGCTATGCCCTCGGCGTAGAGCCGAGTGGCCGTGAACATCTGGTGGTCGCCGTCAAGGGCACCTTCACCATTCCTGCTGCCGGTCAGGAACCGGAGCCGGCGGAAGCACAGCTCCCGCTGGTGGAAGCGGATACCTTCACCGGCGAGCCGGGGCTTTCGGCCCCTGTCTATGAGTCCGACTATCCCCTGCGCAAGCCCCGCTGCGATGTCCTGCTGCTCGGCAGTGCCTATGCCCCGGAGGGCAGGCCCACCGAGCGGGTTCAGGTGGGGTTCAAGCTCGGTCCCATCAGCAAGACCTTCCGGGTCGTCGGCGACCGGCTCTGGCAGGTGGGCATCGGCATCCGGCCAGGCAGTTATATTCGACAATTCGAGCGAATGCCCATCAGCTACGACCGGGCCTTCGGCGGCATCGACAACTTTCACCCGGACTCCAGCAGACACGCCGCCTACCTGCCCAATCCCATCGGGCGCGGCTATCACGCCGAGCTCAAGCGAGGACTGGTGGACGGCACTCCGATGCCGAACACCGAAGCGATTAAAACACCGGTCAAAAAGCCGGACGGCAATTACCGACCCATGGCGTTCGGACCCCTCGGCCGCGGCTGGCCGCCGCGCCTGCAACTCGCCGGCACCTATGACCAGGATTGGCTCGACAAGGTCGCTCCGTTCTTACCGGCAGATTTCCGGGACGACTACTATCAAGCCGCGCCTGCCGACCAACAGCTACCCTATCCTACCGGGGGCGAGGAGGTGTTTCTGCTGAACCTGACGCCTGAAGGTCGCACCGGCTTTCGCCTGCCACAAGTAGACATGCCCATCGTCTTCTTCCCCAAGCAGGGGGAACGGACGGAAACCAGGGGCGTGATCGACACCATCGTGCTGGAGCCCGATGAGGGGCGCTTCACCCTCACCTGGCGTGCCAGTATTTCATTGCGGAAGAACCTCTTCGAGATCGTTCAGGTGTTGGCCGGACAGATGCCCCGCGGCTGGTGGCGGGCACGGGCGCTGGGCAAGGACTACTATCGCACCCTGGGTGAATTGGTCCGCGAACGGCGGCGCCAGGCCCAGGCAGAAGAGGTGGAGGCATGACCGGACAACCCCTTGCCGTCGTCGGCACCGGTCTGGTCACCGGCGTGGGCCTGTACGCACCGGCCGCCTGTGCCGCCATTCGTTGCGCCATCGACGGCTTTCAGGAGACGCGCTTCAGGGACGCCGGCGGTGACTGGATCATCGGCTGCGAGGTGCCGCTGGAGCAGCCGTGGCGGGGTACGACCAAGCTAGTCAAGATGCTTGCCATGGCAGTGCAGGAATGCGCGGCGACAGTTCCCCAGCTCGAGCTGGAAGCGGTACCCATCCTGCTGTGCTTCGCGGAGGCGGACCGGCCAGGCCGATTGGACCAACTGACGGACCAGGTAGCGCACCAGGTCAGCACGGAGCTCGGCATCCGGTTTCATGAAAAATCCCTGGTCATCGAGTACGGCCGGGTCGGCACGGTGGTCGCCCTGCGCCAGGCGCGGCGGCTGATCTACGAAGCGCGCATCCCACGAGTCTTAGTCGCGGGCGTCGACAGCCTTCTTATAGGATCGACGCTCCAGGCCTGCGAGAAACGGGGGTTGCTGCTGACCAGCCAGAATTCGGACGGCTTTATCCCCGGCGAGGCGGCGTCTGCCCTCTTGCTTCAAGCCCCCCGACCCGCAGGCGCCCCCCAGTTAATCTGCCGGGGACTCGGGTTCGGGGTCGAACCGGCCACCGAGGACTCGGAGGAACCACTGCGGGCGGATGGCCTGGTCAAGGCGATTCGGGACGCCCTCGCGGACGCAGGGTGCGAGCCGAGCGATCTGGATTTTCGCATCACCGATATTTCCGGCAGCCAATACCGATTCAGGGAAGCGACACTGGCCCTGTCGCGCATCTTGCGCACGCCCAAAGAGGAATTCGCGCTCTGGCACCCGGCGGATTGTATCGGTGAGGTGGGGGCCGCCATCGGGGGCGTCATGATCGCGGTGATCGACGCGGCCTGCCGCAAGGGATACAGCAAAGGACACCGGATCCTGTTCCATCTGGGCAATGATGACGGGAAACGGACCGCGATGGTGTTCGGCTTTTCTGGTACGGGAACCTGATGTCGCGGAATGCACTTCGAACTCCTCAGCAATATCCAAAGGACCGAGACTTTTGCTACAGGGTCCGGTATACGAGAATTGCAACGGCTGCGTAGGACATATGGCCCTGGCCGGTGGAGAAAACGCAAAGGCATTGCTGAAATCCGACTACCCGATGGAACCATCCGTGTTGCTGAATTGCACTGGTATGAGGCGTCGGGAATCGGCAAGAAAGATTTCAAAATCAAACGCTATCTGGACTAAACACTATGGCCGACCATCTATTCGCGATCTGCATCCGAAACGATAACTACCAAGTCTCCCTGGAAAAGCGGAAGCTCTACGAAGTGCTACAGGATTCGGATGCAGAGATACATGACCAAATCCGCATAATCGACGAATCCGGGGAAGATTACATCTATCCGCGGGATTACTTTGTGGTTGTCGACCTGCCGGATGCAGTCGAGCTGAAGGTGCTTGATGCCGCGTGATGATTCATCTCTGCGGGTATGCCTTCAGCTGCTGACCTGTTGGTGAATCAGGCTATCGGGTATGTGTCGAGCCTTTCAGCTTTAACAGCGGCAGATTCGGAGATTCCGGTCGCGGACCGAGCCTATTGCGGGCACAGTCCACAATCAGGTCCAGCTCATCGAGCACGAGTTGACCGATCAGTGGCTCGCACAAGGGCGGTCCGATCACACAGTCCGTCACCATGGAGCGGCCCAGCAGAGAAATCTCCAGACCTCGAGCTGTCGGTAACTCCTCACGGTGGTCGTTCGCATAGGTCACAATGACGCGTCCGCCCCGGCTGAGACCGAACTTCCCAACCTCGTCCTCCGGCAGTAGTACCATCAACGCGCCGGTGTCGACCAGACAGTCGAGGTGGGTGGTGGGAACATCCTCGATACGACCTGAACCACGTTCTGCCAGCGCCACATCGACAAAATTCCTCATCGTTACCCTTACTCTGACCTCACCCATCGCCTGGCACCTTTGTGCGCGTTTAACGGAAACATCAAATAGCCAAAGGCTTTGCCTTGGTCGCGTTCAAGTATACCCGCCACACATGAATGGTTCGGTGTATTACATGTCGGCCGTGTTGTGCTGCAAGGCGGCAACGTCCTGCTGCACCTTCCGGACCGGGGTGGTCCACCGGAAGTTTTAACGTGCGGCGGTGACATGACCCTGACAGCTACCGGAACCCGCGGTCTCTGACGTAACCGAGGTGCCGGCCTGTGCACAAACCCGTTGCCGCTTTGGATGCAGCGCCGCACCGAGCAGAAAAGGATGATACTTTTTCCCCCGAAACCACAAGTCGTAGGGTCCGCTGTGCGGACCAAAGCTGTGGATCGAAGACGGCGCTACGATTCCGCGGATCACTCAACATCCGTAGCTTACGCAGACGTTCACAGATGAAAAACGAAACAATCTGTGGAACTCTGTGTAATCTGCGGATTCAAAACACGAGTTCCGGTGGGCACAGCCCACCCTACAAGGCCATGTTTTCGGGGAGGTCTACAGGATGCGCTCGCTCCGAACCCGCTTTTGTAGCCTGCCAAGCTCACATCTACACTGGCAGCAGTGTCAATTGGCCCGGTGTCCAATATCGGGTAGTGGTTAATATCTAAGTTGGAACATGACCAACAGCACTGGCCGCTATGCTCCCTCTCCCGCCGGGAGAGGGGCTTTGAGGCTTAACTTAATGGCATTGGGTTACAGATGATCGCTGTCGAGTCCCTGTCGCGCATGTCGGTCGATGATTATCTGGCCTTCGAGCAGACAAGTAAGCTCCGTCATGAGCTGATCGATGGGTGCTTGTATGCCATAACCGGCGCCAGTGATCGGCATGAGGAGATCGCGGCCAATCTGCTGGCAATCTTACATGGTCATCTGAAAGGTAGTGGTTGCCGGGTCTACGGGAGCAATCTGAAGATCCGGGTCGGAGACGACTTTTTGTACCCGGATCTGTTCGTACGCTGTGCAACTGAGCGGGGAGATCCCTTTTTCAAGACCGATCCGACGCTGGTTATCGCGGTCCTATCGTCCAGCACCCAGGAGTATGATCGAGGCGATAAACGACTCGCCTATCAAAGCCTCGCGGCTTTGCAGGAGTATGTGCTGGTTGCTCAGGATATCCCTTCCGTCGAGGTCTATCGTCGCACAGCCGGGTGGGAGCACGAGACCTACCAGAGGCTGAGCGGATCGCTCTCGTTCCAATCCGTTGCATTAGATATCGCGCTGTCGGAGATCTACACCTGATTCTATTTTGCCGCATTACATGTTAACCTACTGACTATCAAGGAATATTCGGAAACAAGGGAGCTATAAAATCAACCAGTCAGGATAAAATGCGGCAAAGTAGAATAAGCATGTCCATCATCGCACCGATTGTCTCCCAGCACGCCGAAGAAGCGGCCTTTCTCTGGCTGTTGCGGGATGTCGCCGTCTCCGCGCCCCACTATTCCCTGGCCGATCTGGCGGAGCTCGACAGCCGCGTCGAGGCCCACATCGAGGGTCTGCGGGTTGCCGGAGACGCGGGCTGGTCCTGTTGTGTCGAGGGGCTGCAACAGGAAGAAAGCGGTGAGGTATTCGCCGCGGCGGTGATCGCCCTGGAAGGGGAGGACCCGCGGCGTATCGAGCAGGTCTGTGCCGCCGTGGAGGCCACTCCAGAGACCGCGCGCGGTTTCATTTCCGCCCTCGGCTGGACCGCACCGGACAAGCTGGGCGGTAAGGTCGCGGGGCTGTTGGAATCAGATTCTCCGTTGTGGCGACGCATCGGTATCGCCGCCTGCGCGGTCCATCGGGTCGATTGCGGGAAACACCTGTCCCAGGCGCTCGATGACCCGGACCCGACACTGCGGGCACGTGCCCTGCGCGCCGCGGGGGAGACGGCCAGACGGGATCTGCTGCCCGACCTGCGCGGGCAGATGCGTTCGGAGGACCCGACCTGCGGATTCTGGGCTGCCTGGTCGGCGGTGCTGCTCGGCGACCGTGGAGAGGGTGTGTCGGCGTTGCAATCCATCGCCGTGTCGGACCCGCCGCTCGGCCCACGCGCGCTCCAGGTGGTGCCGCGCGTCCTTCCCCCGGCCAACGCCGGCGATTGGCTGAAGGTGTTGGCGCAATACCCCGAGCGCCGGAGAGAACTCGTCATTGGCTGTGGGGTCAGCGGCGATCCCGTCTATATCCCCTGGCTCATTACCCGGATGGAGGAGGCACCGGACCTGGCGCGCGTCGCCGGCGAGGCCCTGAGCCTGATCACGGGCCTGGATATCGCCGACGAGGACTTGGAACAGGATGCGCCTGAGGGTTTCGAGGCCGGTCCGACCGAGCACCCGGAGGACGAGGATGTAGCCCTGGACCCGGATGAGGACCTGCCGTGGCCGAATCCGGGGCCGATCAAGGCCTGGTGGGACACGAACAGCGCGCGCTTCCACGCCGGGACGCGCTATCTTTCGGGCGAACCCATTAGCGAGGCCCAGTGTCAGCGAGTATTGGAGACCGGGAGCCAGCGGCAACGCAGGGCCGCGACGCTGGAGCTTGCCCTGTTACGGCCCGATGCTCCCCTCTTCGAGACCCGTGCCCCCGGTTTCCGCCAGCAACAGGGGCTGGTACAGGAAGCGATGAAGCACCCTGGAGCGCCAGAGGCGTGATCGGCGCCCGCGCGTAGACGAGGCGTGACTGCGCAGCCCCTCGCCACCTCCGGAACCGACCTGGTCACCGGCGTGGGCTCGAGCGCACCGGGCGCCTGTGCCGCTATCCGCTGCGCCATTGATGGCTTTTAGGCGACGGCTTCCAGGCGACGCGCTTCATGGACGCCAGCGGTGAATGGATCATCGGCTGCGAGATACCGCTGGAGCAACCATAGCGGGGTCCGGCCAAGCTCGCCAATGCCGGAAGCAACCGGTTATATGACCGGCCACTGGCGGACGTGTTACCTTACTCGCCCATGTTCGGCAAGATCCTCCTAACCGTCGCGGTGATCCTGGGTGCCTACTATGTCATCCGCGCCCGGATGCAGTACGACCGCAAACCGACCACCGCTCCGCCTCTGCGTCCGCTCACCCAGGTAGTATCGCCGGGAATCCTGAAGGTCATTGCCTACGGGCTGGTGGCCGTCATGGTAGCGGGTAGTCTGCTCTGGCTGTACCTGGACTATCAATCGGGACGGGAGGTCGTGACGGTACGGGTTATCAACGCGAATACCGGCAATGTGACAACCTACCAGGCGCGGCGGGCCCATGTGCAGGACCGTCGCTTCACCACCCTGGACGGCCGTCCCGTGACCCTGGCCGACGTGGATCGCATGGAGCTGAGCGCGGGGCGCTAGGGCCTGTTGACATTTAACTTTAGAAGCTGTTTGGTTAGGGTCAAGGAACGAGACCTAAGAGGCTGTCTAAAAATTAAGATACTGATTTTAGGACATAAAATCTGCAAATTCGCGCTTTGGGAACGCCGTTGTGTCCGCTCCAGCGGATTCAGCTCCTCGGTGCTGACCGGCGTTGGCGGTTAGCCTACCGAGGCGCTTAATCGATGCTGGAGCGTGGGGAGCCAGCCGAAAATGTGTTGGTTTTTAGACAGCCTCTAAGCAAACCAGGCTGGCCTGTAAATGCTGGGTTTCGTTCCTCAACCCAACTTACTCCGGACTCTGGCCTACGGCTCTTTTTTAGACAGCCTCTTAATAGCATCGCGCACGCATTTTGACTCGCGGGATTCGTGGTTTTCAGCGGTTCCCTGCTGAATGTTTTAGCCATTTCCGAATGGGGGCAAATGCCATTAACCTCAAGGATTATGAGGCCGGTTCGTTCGGCTCCTACCTCGTTATTCCGTTAGGGGTTGTTGGAATCCAGCGCCGGGGATGACAAAAACAATGGGGGTTGAACAATGGTAGCCCGTAGATGCGGTTCACTGCCTACCCCCCGTCTACCGTGCCTATCCCATCCCAGGGGAACAGGTAGCGCCGGCATAGGTAGGCATTTCCGGGGTGGGAGGCAGGCGCTCACCGCATCCTACGCGCCTTTGCGGTTCAAAGATTCAAACTGCGGGCCGATTGCCGAAACCGCTTAAAGGGGTCCGAAGTTGAAGGCCAGGGACAAGCGCAGGGCGTCGCTGCGGTTGGTTTCCACCCGATGGCTCAGGCTCGGAGGAAAGAAGAGGAATAGCCCGGCCTCGGGTGTTACGTGGATCGAGAGGCGCCCGTCCCGGAGGATGAGGTCTCCCGAGTGCTCAGGGGCGCTGAGGTAGTAGACCCCTGACAGCAGCTCATCGAGCTCTTCATGGGTGTGCTCAGAGGTGGATTGACCGGGTCCTTGGGCGTTGAACCAGAATCCATAGCGTAAGGGTTGGTCGTCCCAGTCCAGGATCTCTCGCGCCCAACGTTCTGCCTGGCCGAGGATGATCCGCAGCTCAGGGATGCGGTCGCGATCCAGATACAGGTTCTCGAAGCGGCCACCGAAGAAATGGGTACGGCGGGAGAAGTCAGCCTCAGTCAGATCGGTAAAGGTAGCCAGGATCCGCCGGTTGATCCGCTCGGCATCGGCCAGGGAGCCGCCGTGAACCATGGCGGCGGTCCAGAGCCCAGGCCCCTTCTTGGCGGTGGTCATCTTCAACGCGACTATGGCAAAGCCTTTGACGGCGTAGGCACAAACTACGAATCATGCGAATCAATTTATGGGGATACCCAAGGGTTCGTCCATGTTTTCCCGCTGCCGCGCCGCCCCAGTCCTCCAGGAATCTCAGACCGCCTCTTTATTTCATTTCATCTCGGAGAGCAGTTTGTCGGTGCTGACGATTCTTGCTCCGTATATCGTCTTGAGGTAGTCGAGCGCCGCTTGGTTTCTCTCTTGATGGGGTTGTTCGGACAGCGGCGCAAATACGCAGGTCGCGTCTGAAACCACCACGACTTTAAGGCCCCGCACATAGGCGTCGTATGATGTGTGCCTGACACAGCAATCGGTGTGTTGCCCCACAATGACTAATCGATCAATCCCGTAAACCTTGCAAATTGAGTCGAGATCGGTCTCCGTGAACGTCGAATAGTATCGCTTGTTGACGATTTCATCGCCCTCCTGCGGTGCGATCGCATCGATCACCGCCGCACCGTGGGTACCGGCAACCGCATGCTCGCCAAAAACTTCGAATTCGAGATCGCCGGGCTTGTGGGCATCGTTGCCATATATGACCACCCAATCGTCATTTGCACGCGCGGCGTCGATGAGTCTCTTCAGCGGCTCTACGATTTCGTCCGCTGCCGGATTTGCAAGCACGCCATCCTGGAAATCGTTCAGCATGTCAATGATCACTAGTCCCGTTTTCATAGTTTCTCTCCATCTGCGAACCATATCATTGAATGCGATCAACACCAGCACGCCAAAACGCTAACATAAATTTTTGCCGCAAATGAACGCGAATAAACGCAAATGGATCAAGAACCATTGATGATGGCGAACCAACTTCGACCGATTTGCGTTTATTCGCGTTTATTTGCGGCTAAATCTTCCGTTAATGGCTCGAGCCGAGTACTGCTGGTTCAATATTACCGGTAATCGGAGAGCTTCTGTACTTAGGAATCCGGTGCCTGGGCAGATATCTCCATGCCGATGGCTCCCGAATCGGGCCAGGGTTGGACGGGCACCACTGAGATGCTGTTCTTGGGCGAGCCCTCGATGACGCGGTCGCTGTAGGTGAGGTAGATAAGCACATTGCGCCGCGAGTCGAAGAAGCGCACCACCTGCATGGATTTGAAGATGAGGGAGGTCCGTTTCTTGAATACTTCCTCGCCGTCGGCCTTGCCGGTGCGGACCTCGTCGGTCAGCCTTATGGGGCCGATCTGGCGGCAGGCGATGGAGGCGTCGGAGGTGTCCTCCGCGACCCCGATGGCACCCTTGATACCGCCGGTCTTGGCCCGGCTCAGATAGCAGGCGACGCCGGGGACGCCCTGGTCCTCGAAGACCTCCACCGCGATCTTGTCATTGGGTCCAAGCCATTTGAACTTGGTGCTGACGGTTCCGATCTCCTCCGCTGTCGCGGTGGCGAAAAGGCCGCATAGGACTATGACGAACAGGGTGTTACGCACGGCTATTTGCTCCGATTGGGATTGGATTTTGGATCAACCTGGAAACAGGCGCTCACACTCCTGGTGACTCCGGGTCAAGCAGTCCTCGATAGACACACCGAAAAACCAGTTGCCGGTCACGGCCAAACGGCCGTCGGCCAGTAGGGCATCCACCTTCCGCACCAGATCCGGGTGGCCGGCACGCAGTGCCGGCAGCCGGTTCGAGACCCGGCACAGCCCGGCAATCCGTTCCGGGGCGACCCCGAGCACCCGGCAGATGCAATCCATCTGGGCGTCCGCATCCAGCACCCGGGGCCGAAAGTGGAAAGCGAAGCCACGGTAACGCCGGTCGGGCAGATAGTCACGGGAGACCATGGAGTAGAAGGCATCGTCGACAGCGATCAGGCCCGCCAAGGCCGGCAGGTGCTTAAGCGCCGCGGCGGGTACGCAGACCACCAGCGTCTCGATCGCCGCGATACCGATACCGCCGACCAGATCCCGCAGCTCCTCCAGCTCCTCCGGTAGCAGGACCGCGGCAGCATCCGGCGGTACCGCCAAGCTCAAGTAGCGGCTCTTGAACAGGTCCCCCGCCGCCGTCAGGACTTGGTAGCCGTCGCCTTCGCGCACTACCCTGGATGCCCGCTGCCCGGTGCGGACCTCCAGTGCCTCCCGGCAGGCGATGGCCTGCGGAACGTCCGACAGCCCGCCGGGGAAAGTGAAGCTGCGCATGATCTCCTTCCGTCTGGGCTTACGGCGGAACAGCAGGTCGGCGGGAAAGTCGTCCACCTCCTGGCAGACGACGGCCCGGAAGGCGGGCCCGAACAGATCCCGATAGTTGCGGCGGCCGAGCCCTGCGCCGAAAAACTCGGCAACACCCTTGCCTGCCTTGGTACCTGTGAACAGCCGAGGAAGCGAGCGGATCAGGTCCCAGGGGTGCAGCGAGGAGACGATGGACCTGCGCTCATTGTCGTGCCAAAGCTGGTAGCTCAGCTTCCTTTTGGCCGTCAGGCGCTCTAAGAGTTCCAGATCTCTCAGGGTGTCGAGCAAATGGCCATAACTGTTGAAGCAGGTGTGACTGCCGGCCTCAATCCAAAAGTCACCGCAACCGGGGAAGGTCCGGCTGTTCATACAGCCGCCCACCCGGTCCTCCCCTTCCAGAACCAGGGTCGAGACCCCGCGCTTCACCGCTCGGTGGGCCATGCCAAGCCCGCTGATACCGGCACCGATGACGATGTGTTCGAAATCCTGATGCATGACTTGAGATGCCCCCCGCTCAGTCCTTGTGCGCCTCGCCGCGGACGGAGACGGGTATTGTGCTCAGTGTTCCTATTAATTAAGGTGGGTATCGAGACGCGCGCCTGCCCTGGTGTGCCGGAAATCTCGAAAAGGTTGATTATTGTGCGGCCCGTTTCCTTCCAAGTCTACCTGAGGGTTGTCGCAATCGGCTCGACGAACCGGTCTCCATGATTTCGCATCATGGCCTTGGGGTCGGTAGTAAGCTTATAGGCTCGGAAGGCCTGTTGCTCACTCATCGTTCGATAGACACCCCTGGAATGATCCCCATCACCCCAAGCATTTGTCTCGACGATTCGGAGCTTGAGGAACGCTTCATCCGTTCCCCTGGTCCCGGTGGTCAGAAGGTCAACAAGGTCGCAACCGCGGTCCAGTTGCGGTTCGACGTCGGGTGTTCTCCGTCCGTGCCGGTACCCGTCAAGCGGCGACTGATTCGCCTCGCCGGCCGACGGGTGAGCAACGCGGGTATTCTCACGCTCGAGGCCCACCGTTTTCGCAACCGTGAACGCAACCGGGAGGACGCCTTAGAGCGTCTGATCGAGCTGATACGCAAGGCCAGTCACCAATCAAAACCGCGTAAGAGAACCAAACCGACGCGGATGTCGAATGAACGTAGGCTGGAGCTCAAACGCCGACGTGCCCAAACCAAACACCGGCGGGGAGCCCCACGATGGGACGATTGATATACCTGTCCCCCATGGATTTCCGGCTACGGATGAAAAGAAAACGACGAATCACCCCCATCCTGTTCAGGAAGCTTTATACGCGCTTGCTCTGGCCTGCGGCAGAGGGGCGAAGCTCGTAGGTTGGGCAAAGCCGGTAGGATGTGGTGAGCGCCTGCCTACCGCCCCAGGAACGCCTGCCTGTGCCGGTACGGCAGACAGGGGGCAGGTAGGCAGCAAACCGCATCTTTGGGCGGCGGCGTGCCCAACAAATCATTTAAATATTAACCACCACTCAGGAAGCTTTATACCCGCTTGCCTTGGTCTGCAGCAGGTCTCATCTGATCGGGCCGGACCCGCGGTGCAAAATACAGGTCCGCGTCGTCGAGATCGACAGGCCGGCCCTGTGCATCCTCCAGAGGCTGCTCATAGTCCTTCCAGCCCCGCAGCCCGGTTTGGAGCGAGACCACGTCCTTGTATCCCAGCAGCTGCATGGAATGGGCAGCGAGAACGCTCCGGTACCCGGAGCGGCAAACCACTACGATTTCAAGCTCCCGTGCCTGTACCAACTCCGGTACCGTCTCCTCGTACTCCCACTCGCAGGCGGATTCCAGTATGCCGCGGGGGACATTGAGGGAACCGGAGATATGCATGGCGTCGAACTCATAGGGCTCACGCACATCCAGGATCAGCAGATCCGGGTTTTCCTGCAGGCGCTCCTCCAGGTCCCAGGGCATAATCTCCCGGACATCGGTAAGGCACCCCTGGATCAGCTCGATGAAGTTTTTCATAGCGGTCGTCTATTTTACCTCCGTTGAACCGATTGAAACATGAAGCTAAGCGTCAGGCACGCCGCCGTCCACAGATGACAGCTCCCGGCGGTCGAAATGACAGGGACCGGTTCACCATAAAACTTCGATGAAACGAGGTACCAGGGTCCTGGTATGAGTAGCTCAGGTGATGAATCGACCGATCGCAATCCCGGTCCGATACGGCTGGTGGTGGCCATCTCGTCCCGGGCGCTGTTCGATCTCGGGGCATCCCACCGGGTGTTCGAGACCGAGGGCGTGGAGGCCTACTGCCGGTACCAGATCGAGCACGAGGAGGACGTGCTGGAGCCAGGGGTTGCCTTTCCTATGGCGAAGAAGCTCCTGGCGCTCAACGAGCGCCTCGGCGAGCGCGGTCAGGTGGAGCTGATCCTGCTTTCCCGCAACAGCTCGGATACCGGCCTGCGGGTCTTCAACTCCATCCGCCATTACGGGCTCGACATCACCCGCGCCGCCTTCACCGGGGGGTGTAGCCCCTACAGCTATGTCTCCGCCTTCGGGACCCATCTGTTTCTCTCCGCCGACCCGAACGACGTGCGCATGGCCCTGGATGCCGGTTGTGCCGCAGCCACCATCCTGCCGCTCGGACGCTTCTCGGGGGATGCGGAAGCGCAGCAGCTACGCATTGCCTTCGACGGGGATGCGGTGCTCTTTTCGGACGAGGCGGAGCAGGTCTACCGTCGGCACGGGTTGGAGGTCTTCAACGCCAGCGAGCGCGCCGCCGCCCACAAGCCGCTCCGGGAGGGGCCCTTCAAGGATTTTCTGGCTGCCCTGCATGAGATCCAGAGTCTGTTCCCGGCGGACGATTCCCCCCTGCGCACGGCGCTGATTACCGCTCGCGGGGCGCCCTCCCACGAGCGGATCATCCGGACGCTGCGGGCCTGGGGGATCCGGATCGATGAGTCTCTGTTTCTCGGCGGTCTCGACAAGGGACTCTTTCTCAAGGCGTTCAACGCCGATTTCTTCTTCGACGATCAACGCGCCCATTGCGATGCCGCCGGCGCCCTGGTGGCGACGGGCCATGTGCCCCACGGCGTCGCCAATGAGTCTCGAGGCGGTGGTGACGACACACCTGCTTGCATAGATGAAAAACAAAATGGTGGTGCTTAATATGGAGTGATCCTGTAATTACCCCAGCGCAGCAGGAAAAGGCTCAGCGGGAAGTTCATTACCACCTGTTAGGCACTACCCGATTTTTTTAGTAACCAACTTGGTGCCCGGGGCGGGACTCGAACCCGCATGACCGAAGTCGAGGGATTTTAAGTCCCTTGCGTCTACCAATTTCGCCACCCGGGCGAGTGTGTCAGCGCCGAAAGCTCTGGGCGACTAGCCAGGCCACATCTACTTTGGTCACATTGCAGGGTAACTTATTGATTTATAAGGATCTGCAAAAATAACGAAACTCGGAAAACTCAACCACTACCAGCTGAAGCTGGTAGGTTGGGCCACTAAAGTGGCCCTCGGCGGACTCAACCGCCGACTGAA
>NZ_FLUY01000592.1 GCF_900092655.1 Candidatus Thiosymbion oneisti | reverse complement strand
TCGGGTGACGGCGCGCCAATCATCGCAGCCAACGTGACCACCACAGGCGCGCCTTACCCGACCTACGTGGGCTTATGCCTACCTGAACCAGCTTCGCGAAGCGCTGCGACGCGAACACTGCGCACTGCACGCCTATGTTCTGATGACGAACCCTGTCCACCTGCCGGTTACGCCGGAGCACGCAGCATCGATTCCACGACCCATCCTACTAATCTGCGAAAATCTGCGCAATCTGTGGATAAAAACGGCTTCCCTTGCGGGCGAGATGCCTGCGCTCCGCCGGCGAGCCGACACCTACAGCGCATGGCCTGTCTGCTGCCAGGTAAAGGAAAATAACCACAGAGGGCACAGAGAACACAGAGAATTTTCTGCGTGTTTTCTCTGTGTTCTCTGTGCCCTCTGTGGTGAATAAAAAAGGAAAAGGGGCCAAGTTCAATTTCTGCTACGCCCATGACATACCACACCGCCCGCGCATCTATCTCGACGGTATTCCCCTTCACATTGTGC
>NZ_FLUY01001045.1 GCF_900092655.1 Candidatus Thiosymbion oneisti | reverse complement strand
GGCGGTCCCGGGCCGGCTGGGACCGCCGTCTTTCAGACGGCTTACGGACCCCATGACCAGCTGTCGGCAACGCTCAGAGCAGACGCCCTCCGGGCCGCACCGGATAACAACGCCGGACAGCCGGCAGGTTTGGCTCCCGTGTCTATACCCGTCACCCGTGAATATTTCGCCGCGATGCACGCCCCTCGCACCCGCTAGCTGCGTTGCGACTCGTCGCCATAGGGCCCTGACTATTCCTCCTCGCCGCGCCTTGCGCTCGGGCACCATCGGCACACCTCGCTTACCGAAATATTCACGCGCGACGGGT
>NZ_FLUY01001027.1 GCF_900092655.1 Candidatus Thiosymbion oneisti | reverse complement strand
AGAAGCTGTCTGGTTAAAATGGATCCGAGCGTCGGGTTGCGTTACGCCGCGTTCGGCGCCGTGCCGGTCCGGGCGCGGTCCTGGGTTATTTGGCGT
>NZ_FLUY01000590.1 GCF_900092655.1 Candidatus Thiosymbion oneisti | reverse complement strand
TCACTTTCCGGCCCATTTAACGCCAGGACGCAATGGCGCCAAGACGCAAAGATTCTTTGTTCTTTCTTTGCGTCTTGGCGTCCTTGCG
>NZ_FLUY01000616.1 GCF_900092655.1 Candidatus Thiosymbion oneisti | reverse complement strand
GGATGTCGATTACGCCAATGCCGAGCGGGTAGTCTTGGTGTGGGACAATTTGAATACCCACACCCCGGCCTCGCTGTACAAAGCCTTTCCACCCGCGCAAGCGCGGCGGTTG
>NZ_FLUY01001318.1 GCF_900092655.1 Candidatus Thiosymbion oneisti | reverse complement strand
GGTAGTGGTTAAATTTAAATGCGACCTAATGCTTTGAACTCCACCGTTTTGCCATCCCTGGCCCTGGATTCCGGCAATCCCTGCCGGAAT
>NZ_FLUY01000571.1 GCF_900092655.1 Candidatus Thiosymbion oneisti | reverse complement strand
ATCCCTGTTTTCGTTCGCCCTCTCCCCAACCCCTCTCCCGCCGGGAGAGGGGCTTTGAGGCTTAACTTAATGGCATTG
>NZ_FLUY01000656.1 GCF_900092655.1 Candidatus Thiosymbion oneisti | reverse complement strand
GAATGCCGTTGTGGCCGCTCCAGCGGCCAAGGTTTCATGACGCTGGAGCGTCTGGATTTGCTCCCACGCTGGAGCGTAGGAGCCAGAGGCTGATTTGTGGGGATACTTCAGGGTCTATCCTCGTTCGTCCCCCTGATCCTGCTATAGCCGGCACAGCCCGCATTTGGGTGAAACACTTGGGTTATGTGCGGTATGTTTCGAGTCGCCGACTACTGACTTAGACTGGAGGATATCCATGGGGAATCCAGCCATCGAC
>NZ_FLUY01001517.1 GCF_900092655.1 Candidatus Thiosymbion oneisti | reverse complement strand
GTGTTGGTCAGGTTGATCAAGGTCATCCAGCCGTTGCGGGTGGTGTAGTAGGGAGCAATGGCCACCTCCCCGATACCATCCTTCGCCAGATTGACCGCACCGGCATCGAAGGCGGAAACCGCCATGCCTAAGGACGCCGCAACGGCCAGGCTCAAGGGCGTTTTACGAAATGTCTTCATCAGTCAAGTCTCCTAACTTCTCAGTTTCAGATTAGCGAACAAAAGGTAACCGTCCGGTCCCCACTTCGTCATTCCGGCGGGGACTGCCGGAATCCAATGCTATGGACGACAACAACAGAGGGGGTTTGAACGATTACACAAAAGAGTCACCCGGATGTCCGCGGGCAAACCATGATGTAGGGGCTACCCATGCAAGCATCATTCCGCTAGCGGCGGCCTCTTTCACAACCCACCGCTGGATTTGGGCACCAGATACCATTGGCCATCGAGCTTGGCCCAATACTCTTTGCCTTCGCCGCTCAGCTGTTGGAGCTCACCCGCTATCTCGGTGGTGAAATAGATGTTGACGAGTACCTTGGCTGCCGATTCGGTCTCATCGGTGAAATCGATGCGGGCGACCTCTACCCGATCACGCCGGAGTTGTTCGCCGTAACCGCGGTAAAAGTGCTGCTGCGTAAACACCGCGCGGTAGGTCGGTGAGACGTAATTCTCATAAGCGGCATCATAGTCGCGTCGCAGTAATGCCTGCCAACGTTCTTGCACCCGTTGCCCTAGAGCGGTCTCCGCATCCACCGCGGACCCGGGTCCTTCCCCACATGCAACCAGGGTAAGCGCCACAAGCCACACACAGGCATTGGCGATTTTCAAACCATACAGAGACATCCATTTGACCTCAGGGTGACGGCTCGACTTGTTCGAGCAGGGCCCGCATCTCATCCAGGCGTAGCGAATCGAGGTTCGGATAGGCCTCGCTACGCAATCTGGACCGTTTCGATTTCACGTATTCCGCGCGCAAACGCGCCATCAATGCCTCGCGGAGCTCTTGGAACTCCGGTATTCGGCCAGGCTCGGTGTTCGCCCATTGAATCAGATGGGTTCCGTACTGCGTCTGCACCGGGGGGCTGACGTCTCCCTGGCGTGGCAATGCAAATAATGCCTCATGGAAGGGGGGCACGAATTCATCGCTATCCCTGGCGACCCAGCGATCGATCAGACCACCTTGGGCGGCGGATCCTTTATCCTCGGAGAATTGCTTTGCAAGCTCCGTGAAGGATGTCCCCTGGTCCAAGCGTGCCTGGAGATCCGCGATCGCAATCGGGGGTTCGCACCGGCAGCCCTCACCTCGCGGCACTATATCTCGGATCAGGATATGGGCCGCCTTGCGCCGTTCGGGGATAGCAAAGGCACTAGGATCGACGGCATAGCGCTCCCGCGCTAGGGCAAGAAAATCCGGCGCCTCGGCGTCCTCAGCGACTCCCTGGCGGTCCATCAGGGCCCGAACCAGTAGCCGTTCTCGAACTGAATTCAGGGCACGCCTGAATTCCGGGGTGGCATCCAAACCCATGGACTCGGCCCGTCGTGCCAGAGCCTTATTGGAGTGGAAATCGAGCACGAATTCCCGCAGGGTCTCGTCACTGGTCAACAGGCCCTGGCGAAATTCCGGGGACAGTTCCCGGCCTGCGAAAAAATCCGCATAGTCGGTGCGCGTCAAGGCCCGGCCACCACCACTGCTGAGGATAGAGCCACCAGCTACCTCTCCGGGCGCTTCCGCCGCCAAGACAGTCTGAAGCAGCGACACGCCAGCAAGTACAAGTATCGCTCGTCTCATCGGCAATCGTCTCTCCCAAAAAACGGTGGGGGCTCTGCCCCACCGCTATTGGTCAGCCGAACCCCTTAAGGCCAGCCTTCAACCCTCGGATCACGGGATCCACTTCGTCCAGGCACCAGTCTCACGCGTGTAGGCATGCGCAATGGTGCTCACATAGTTGATCTCCGGATTGCCGCGGTCACGATTCTTGATCATGAAGCCGATGGCCGGTAAGCCCTGAAATGCCACGGTTGTATTGGCAGCATCTTTCAGAGGCAAGCCGGTCTGTGCCTCGGCATCTCTGGTTAGATCCAGCTCCAGCCAACCCATCTTTTGAGCCAGCTTACTGACATCGACCGTTTTCGCCAGCTTGGATTCAAACACCTTACTATCCTCGCTGAACTTCAGGACGTTCGTCTCATAGCACAGCTTGTCCACTTCTGCCGTCTCGGCCGGCGAGTCAATGATGGTATCGCTGGCGCCTGGGCTGTTCTCTTCGCGATCGAAGAGGGTGAAGCTCACACTGCTGCACGCCATACC
>NZ_FLUY01000277.1 GCF_900092655.1 Candidatus Thiosymbion oneisti | reverse complement strand
CTCAATAGTGCTCATTTTTTTAATTTCAGATGTATTCATAGGTATCAACCTTATTGTTTTAGGAGTTTTCCATTGAACCATCAGTCACTCCATCGCTCAAGCGTTGGGAATCCACCTCAACCGCCTCCACAGCACCCCGTGTTACCCAAGCGTCACGGCCATTGGCGAGGACGATGTGGACCCAATGTGCACGGGCTTCGCGGATTTCGACTTCGGTGCCGGCGGGTAGGGGTTGGG
>NZ_FLUY01000840.1 GCF_900092655.1 Candidatus Thiosymbion oneisti | reverse complement strand
TTTCGGCTGGCTCCCCACGCTCCAGCGTCGATTAAGCGCCTCGGTAGGCTAACCGCCAACGCCGATCAGCACCGAGGAGCTGCGTCCGCGGGAGC
>NZ_FLUY01001319.1 GCF_900092655.1 Candidatus Thiosymbion oneisti | reverse complement strand
AGGGCGAAGGGATTGGCGCTCGCCTCAAGTGACTCGATGCGGTCCGCATAGTCGATGAGTTTGACGACCGGAAATTCCAGTGTATGACGGCAGCCGAGGACCTCGAAGCCATAGTGGTCGGGTCGCCATCCGGCATCCGCGTCGGCCAGCACGGCGAGGCTGGCGATGGGGCGGGCGTAGCGATCGAAGAGCCGGTAGTTGTAGGTGAACATGCGCCGGGCAAACCCACTGTCGCGTCGGCCCTGGACCTCGATGTGGATGTAGATCCAACGTTGTTCGCCATCTTCGAGGGTGACTTGTACCAGGGCATCGGCAAAACGTTTACCAAGTTCAGCATCGCGCACGACCTGACGCAGCTCGGTGTTTTTGAATTCATGGTCTTGTGCCCAGTCGATTTGAGCATATGCCTCGGGGAAATAGAAGGCCACGAACTCGGGGAAGGCATGTTCGAGCACCTCTTTCCAGGGACTGTCGTAGGCGTCGCTGTTATTTTGAGGTTCGGTCATGGGAGGTCAGGCGGCGTAACTAACCGGCGTTTTCATGTGTTCATTTGATACATCATCGGTTGCCCTGCCCTTCACCACCGGCGAGGGTACGGCGGTGTCATCATCGACACCTGCGGCCGCGTGCCCCGAATCGGGCATCAGAAGGCGCAGGCCAGGTTGTTTCCGGACGCCGACTTCAGGTCCGAAAGCTCGATCGGGTGGCAAGGGTTCGTCGCCTCGGGATGCCAAGTCGCATCGTAGCGGGCGCCACGCTGCTTGAAGCAACGCGCGCTGAAGAGGACCGCGCAACCTGTGTCCGCGAGGTCCAGGCGCTCCTTGATCTGCTCCAGTTGATCCAATACCGATGTCCGATCGCGCCCGTGGATCATGGTGAACAGGTTATAGGGCCAGACGGGCGGCCTCGGCAGGCGCCGGTAGCTCAGGGTCACGAACGGGAGACGAGCGATGCGGCGGCCGATCTCCGCGACACGGTTCTCGGGCAGGGCCCAGACCACCATGGCGCTGGCGCGGTAGCCGAGCTCGCGGTGGCGCACCACGACGCCGAAGCGCTTGATTGCTCCCCTGGCGATGAGTCTCGCAAGTCGCGCCATCACCTCTGTTTCCGAAATCCCGAGCCCGCCCGCGATGACGGCGTAGGGCCGCGGCACCAAAGGCAGGCCCTGTTGTACGGCGCGGATCAGGGCGCCGTCGATCGGGTCGGGGACAGCAGCGGAAACACTCGCGCTCATGTCCACTGCAGCGGAAACCCCAGGTCGATGTGGTACTCCTCGAGCATCGGCAGGTCCAGCACCTCGATTCCGGTACGGTCCTCGATCTCCTCCATGACCTCGGTGAGACGTTCCTCGTCGGCTGCGGTAAGCACGAACCAGAGGTTGAACCTGTGCGTGCGCTCGTAGTTGTGATTGACTTCCCGGTAACCGTTGACAAGCTCGGCTATCTCCTCGATCCGGTCCTCAGGCACGGCCATGGCGGCCAGGGTACTGGCGCCGACATGCCGCGGCCGGAGCACGGGTCCGACCCGGCTTACAGCGCCCGCCGCTGTGAGCCGTTCGATACGGGCGATCACCTCCGACTCGCCGACCCCCAGCCGACCGGCGATCTCCGCGAAGGGTCTGGGCGCCAGCGGAAAGCCACTCTGAAAGTCGTCGAGCAGGCGTCGGTCGATATCATCGAGCAGCAGGGCCTTGCCGGGCTTTCTCATAGTCCGATCCGGTGGGCGCGTGCGGTGAGAAAGATGCCGCTCGGCTTGTCCGCAGGTAAGCTCGCCGAGCGTGCAAAGGTCGTGGTGTCATAGACATCCACCCGATCCGCATCCCGCACCGAGATCCAGACCTCCTCGCCGCGGGGCTCGAACTCCATGTGCAGTACGGCCGGACCCGGCTCGAACGCATGGAGCTGCTTGAGGGTCTCGGTATCGAAGACCTGAATGTGACGGTTGTCCGGAAAGGCGAAGTTCACCCATACCTGGCGTCCGTCGGGGCGGGCCATGACGAACACCGGCTGACCCTTCACGGGGATGCGGGCGACCTCCCGCCAGTCGTCCATGTCGATCACCAGGACTTGATGCCGGCCCACCGCGGGGATGAACGCCCGCTGTCCGGCCACCGCCCAGCCCTCCAGATGGGGCATCTTGTAGACGGGGAGCTTCTGCTCGCCCTTTCCGTAGTCGGGCAGGATGCGGCGTACCCCCGCCTCCGGGTGCCACAGGTCAAGGAGCGCCAGGCCGTCCTCCCCGAACAGGCCCGCGATGTAATAGCGTCCATCGGGGGAGATCAGGGCATCGTAGGGATTGCGGCCGATGTCCTTAAACTTGCGGATGTCGATACGGGCCGGATCGGTCAGATCCACGACCCAGATCTCGTTCCCATCCCACAGGCTGAACACGAAGCGATTGCCGGGAGCGTCGACCAGCCCGATGACCTTTGATCGCTTTCCCGCGGGTCCGTAAACCGCCGGGATGTCGGCAATCAGCTCCAGGGTCCCGGCGTCGAAGACGCGCACGCCCCCGGGCTCGTAGTTGGAGACGGCCACCATACGGCCGTCCTGTGAGATGGCACCCCCGATGCTGTTGCCCGCCTGCTCGACACGCTTGACGAGGGTGCCGGTGAGCAGATCGACCTTCGACAGTCCGCCGTCGCGGCCGAACACAAAGCCGAAGCGTCCGTCGCGGGAGAAGACCGCGGAGGCATGAGACAGATCGCCGAGACCCTCGATGCGCCCCAGGGCGGTGTTCAGCGAGGTTTCGATGAGCTGCAGGCTTCCTGCAGCGCGTTCGACAACAATGCCGAGGTCACCGGTTCCTCGTTGGGCGTCGGCAGTCCCCGTCAGCAACGCCGTCAGCGCCAGGAACAGCAGCGAGCGAGCCGTCATGGTGCCGGTTGCTTCAAGCGATTCGCAAGCCAGGCGGCCTCCGTATCCGAGAGGAAAGGCCGCCAGGGCGGCATTGGGGTACCGGGTCGGCCGAAGAGAATGATAGCCGCGATGTACTCTGCGGGCTTGCCCACCAAGGCTTGACCCTGAAGCGAAGGACCCAGCCCCCCGGCGAGGGTGAGACCATGACAGGAGCCGCAGTCCTGCGTAAGCAGATTCCTGAGCTCCGCTTGGCGGCTGGCGGACGGCTCCGCGTCCGCCTGAACAGGCGCGGCAGCGAGCGCGATAAGGCCCGCGATGGATAGAACGGCACGGCCTGCCACGAGCAGGGCGGCCAGCTTAACCCTAACGCGAAAGAGGGCGATCATCGGCACGCTCCGCAAGTACCGGCAGTGGACAACACCGGCAGGCGGTCGACCTGCTTGCGCTCGAAAGTGTTCATCCGGTCCCTTGTGCTCACGCTGGGGTTGCCCGAGAAAAGGTTAGCTGCCACCAGTTTAATCTAAGACAAGTGCTCGCATTTCAGCTTTGACTCAAGTCAAACGGCTGCGCGGGACCTGTTGGGTTAGGGCGCGTTCAGACGACAGCGTACCCGACTGAACACCGCATGTTGGGCACGAGCCAGGCTCCCTCCTCCGTCGGGACAGGCCTGACACTTTGCCCAACCTGCTTGACCTTTCAATCCGCAGATTACGCAGATTATCCCTTTTTAATCTGTGAGAACCTGCGTAATCTGCGGATAAAAATCCGATCCCACAGACGATGTTAAATAACCCAAGACCGCGCCTGGTTCTGCCGGAGCGCTTAATCTTGCCCCTGCTGCTCGTGGCCTGTTCCGTCGCAGCTGAGCCCCCGACCCTACGGCTGGCGACCTGGAATCTGGAGCATCTCGCCGCGGCTGTCGGCGCCGGCTGCCGGCCTAGGTCTGAGGCAGACTACGCACGTCTGCGCCGGCACGCACGGCGTTTGAACGCCGATCTGATCGCCTTGCAGGAGGTGGAGGATCGGGCGGCTGTCACGCGCCTGTTCGATCCGGGCACCTATGCCATCGAGATCGCGCGCCAACCGGACCGCAACCTGGGCCCTTGCCGCCGTCAATCCGGACAGATGCGGACCATGCAACGCACGGGGTTTGCGATCAACCGAGAGCGATTGACCAAACTGGGGCTGAGCTACCGCCGCCTGCCGGATTTTGCGGCGATCGGCATGGGCTCCCAACGTTGGGCGACCCGCATCCTGATCGAGCCCGCGGATGGAACAGGCGACGGGATCCAGCTGCTGGCGGTGCACCTGAAAGCCGGCTGCGCCTACAACCGGCTCGACGGTAAGGTCAACCGAGACCAGTGCAGACTGCTGATACGGCAGCGCGGGATCCTGGAAGAATGGATCGACGCCAGGGCGAGCGCCGGCGAAGGCTTTGTCCTGTTGGGCGACTTCAACCGCCAGCTCGACCAGCCGCGCGACGACTTCTGGTCCGCCATCGACGATGGGGCGGTGTGTACCTGGATACCGGATTCCAGGCTGGGCCGCAGGTGCCGGCCGCAGACCTCACGCCCGCACCCGGGCGCGGACCTGGTGCTGGCTAACACGGGCAGGCCCTTTCCCTTCCCCCTCAATCCCCGTTATCCCTACGCCATCGACCACATTGTCATGGATGCGGTAACGGCCCGCAGGATCGTCCCCGGAAGCTATGCCGTGCTGGATTACGGAGGCGACCACCCTGCCCCCTCGGACCACCACCCGGTAGCTATCTCACTGCGTCTCACTCATCGCTAGCCGTAACGGCTCGCGAACATATCTTTTCAATCCGCAGATTATTTCGTTTTTCATCTGTGAAAAGCAGTGCATATGGAAGGACACGCCCTCGTGGGCTTGCAGATGGGAGACCACGGCAAAGGAGAAATCCCAATATTCTTTCTAATCCACAGATACCAGCGTCTGATGCGGTTCGCCGCCGGGCGCGTCCCGCGCCCGGCGGCTCACCACATCCTACGGGCTTTGCCCAATCTACGGGTTACGGTTTCACCGCCCGTAGAGCTTGACCAAACGCCGTATCCGACCAGGCAGCTCGGACCCTACCTGGTCCCAGGAAAAACGCCAGCGCCAGTTGCCCTCGCTGGTGCCCGGCAGGTTCATGCGGTGAGCACCGTCGAGACCCAAGACATCCTGCATGGGCAGGATCGCCAAATGGGCGCGTGAGCCCAGGGCGCACCGGATCAGCGGCCAGGGCATGTCCTCCGCTGGATAACCCAGGTAGGCGTCCACCCGGTCGCGGGTTGCCGGGTCCAGGGACCGATACCAGCCGAGGGTGGTGTCGTTGTCGTGAGTGCCCGTGTAGACCAGCGCGTCGCGAGCGTGCTGGAAAGGCAGGTGGGGATTGAGGGCCCCCTCGGAGAAGGCGAACTGCAGCACCCGCATGCCGGGCAGGTGATGCCGCTTGCGCAGGGCGTCCACCGCCGGGGTGATGACACCCAGGTCTTCCGCGATCAGGGGCAAGCGGTCGAAGTGCCGGTGCAGGCATGCAAAAAGCTCGTCGCCGAGGGACCTTACCCAGTGCCCCTTAACGGCGGTTTCCTCCTCCGCCGGGATCTCCCAGCAGGCATCGAAACCCCGAAAGTGATCGATGCGCACCATGTCGAACAGGCGCAGCTGGGTACGGATCCGATCCAACCAGAAGCGGAAGCCGTCGGCCCGCATCCGGTCCCAGCGATAGAGGGGATTGCCCCAGCGTTGACCGGTGGCGGAGAAGTAATCCGGCGGCACCCCGGCCACCACCCGCAGGCTGCCGTCCGCATTCAGATCGAAATCATAGGGCCGGGCCCACACCTCGGCGCTGTCGTGGGCCGCGAAGATGGGCATGTCACCGAAGAGCTCGATGCCGACCGCGTTGGCATGCCCACGCAGGACCTGCCACTGGTTGAAGAACAGGAACTGCTCGAAGCGGATATAGTCGAGGTCTTCCCGGAGGTGCCGTCGCGCCTGCTCCAGGGCATCCGGGTCACGCCGGCGCAGGGCCGGCGGCCAGTCCCACCACGGGGCCTGCCGCTCTTCCCGCAGGGCCTGGAACAGGGCGTAGTCGTCCAGCCAATAGTCGTTCTCCGCCGTGAAGTCGGTCAGCGCCCGGTGGTCCGAAGCCGACCCGCGTTTCCGGAATCCGTCCCAGGAGCGGCGCAGGGCCTCGCTCTTGGCCACCTCGGTACTACCCTTGGGGAGGGCCGGCAGCCAGCCACGCTCCAGGAGGGGCTCGAGGGCGATGAGCCGCGGATTCCCGGCATGGACCGAGCTGGTCTGATACGGCGAGCCGTCCGGTCGGGTGGGTCCCACCGGTAACACCTGCCACACCGACATGTCGCAATCGGCCAGAAGGCCCACGAAGTTATGGGCCTCGGGACCGATCGAGCCACAGGGACCGATCCCAGGCAGGGAGGTCAGGTGCAGGAGAATACCGGTGCGGCGCCGGTCGAGACCGGCGGCCGGTGTCTGTTTCTCGTTCAACATCGGGGGTTCAGCATCTGGGATCAACGGACATGGTGAACTTCCTGGCCCAACATCTCGGGTGTTACCAGCGTTACTCCGCCCTCGCTGACGTAGAAGCCCCGCTCGGCGTCCGCCTGCGGGTCCAGGCCCAAGGTCAGACCTCCCGGAAGACGGCACCCCCGGTCGATGATGCTGCGGTGAATCTCGCAGTTGCGGCCTACGTCCACGCCCGGCAGGATCACCGCGTCCTTGACATAGCTGTAGGAATTGACACGCACGTTTGAAAACAGCAGGGAGTGGCGCACTTTGGCACCCGAGATCACACAGCCGCTGGAGACCATGGAGTCCACCGCCATGCCGCGCCGCTCCTCGTCGTCGAACACGAACTTGGCCGGCGGCAATTGCTCCTGGTAGGTCCAGATGGGCCAAGACTCGTCATAGAGGTTGAGCGGCGGCGTCACGCCGATGAGTTCCTGGTTCGCCTCCCAGAAGGCATCCACGGTCCCCACATCACGCCAATAGCCCTGATCACCGCTGGGCACATCCCGAAAGGGATAGGCCATCACCCGATATTTGGTGATGACATCGGGAATGATGTCCTTGCCGAAGTCGTGGGTGGAGTCGGGCTGGTCCGCGTCTCTGATGAGCTGCTCGAACAGGAAGCCGCTGTTGAAGACATAGATCCCCATGGAGGCCAAGGCATAGTTCGGGCGTTCGGGAATCGGCTCGGGATGCGCCGGCTTCTCCCGGAAGCTGCAGATCCGGTTCTCGGTGTCCACCGCCATGATGCCGAACTGCTCGGCCTGTTCCAACTCAACCTCGATGCAGCCCACCGTCATGTCGGCGTCCACACGGACATGCTGGGCCACCATGGCCCCGTAGTCCATCTTGTAGACATGATCCCCGGCCAGCACCAGCACATACTCCGGATTGTGGTTACGGATGATGTCCAGGTTTTGATACACAGCATCGGCGGTACCCGCATACCAGTCCGCCGCGGCGATCCGTTGTTGGGCCGGCCAGAGCTCGACGAACTCCCCGAATTCCCCATGCAAACTGCCCCACCCCTTCTGGATGTGCAGGATCAGCGAATGGGCCTTGTACTGAGTGAGCACGCCGATCCGGCGGATCCCCGAGTTGACACAGTTGGATAAGGGGAAATCCACGATCCGGAACTTACCGCCGAAGGGCACTGCGGGCTTGGACCGCCACTTGGTGAGCTGCTTAAGGCGGGAGCCACGGCCACCGGCGAGGATCAAGGCCAAGGTATTGCGCGTCAGGTAACTGACGAAACGCGGACCATCCGGCATAGATCCTCCCCTTGCGCTGCACTGCCGACATCATGCCGCTCGCCCCTAAGCAATCGGGTGCGCACTCGGGACCTGGGCCGGATCCGATCAGCAACGCCTCGGCTACCCACCACCCTGATCGGAAGTAGCCTATGTTAGCATTTTCACATCTTTCAGAGGTGTATTCATTCTTTATCCGCAGATCACACAGCCGTAGGATGGGCAAAGCAAGCGCCCGGCAAGGGTCTTAAGGTTTCGGCCACTGCGCGGAGGTTCCCGAACCGCGGCAGCCTGATAGGATGCACAAAGCGAAATCTCAGCCCGTAGGGCGGGAGAAGCCAGGGACGGCGCATCCCGCCGATGGTTCCGGCGGGATACGCTGCGCTTTCCCGCCCTACGGGCTCTTAATTTTCTTAGTAAAAACGGATTTGCCCTACTGGACGTACCGCTTCCATGCCCACCGGGACGAGCGATCGGGCACAGCCCTCCGACGCCATCACACGCCTCCTCGAGGCACGCCACCCGGACCCTTTCCAGGTCCTCGGCAGACACCTGGTAGGCGACCGCTGCCTGGTTCGCGCCTTCCTGCCCGGAGCGGAAACCGTCCGTATCCCGGAGGCCCCTGTCGAGCTGACGCGGCTCCCAGGCACCGACCTGTTCGTATGGGAAGGAAGCCCAGGCGCGGTCCCGGCGCGTTACCGCCTGAGCTGGGAGGACCGGGCGGGCAACCGCTACAGCCGCTACGACCCCTATTGCTTTCCACCCCAGCTCCCGGACCTCGAGCTGCACCTGTTCGACGCGGGCCGCCACTGGCACGCCCACCGTTTCCTCGGCGCTCATCTATGCACCCCGGATGGGATACCGGGCGTGCGTTTCGCCGTCTGGGCCCCCAACGGGGAGCGCGTTAGCGTGGTGGGTGATTTCAATCACTGGGATGGACGCGCCCACCCCATGCGACTGCGGGGCGACTCAGGCGTCTGGGAGCTCTTCATCCCCGGCCTCGGCGCCGGCGACCTTTACAAGTTCGAGCTCCGAGACCGCCAGGGCAACATCCGGGTAAAGATCGACCCCTACGCCAGATCCTTCCAACAGCGGCCCCGGACCGCCGCCTACATCTGCGGCGCAAGCAGATTCCGCTGGCAGGACCAGGCCTGGATGCAGGCCCGGGCTAGGTCCGATTGGCAACACCTACCGCTGTCTATCTACGAGGTCCACCTGGGCTCCTGGCGCCGAGGCCCTAAAGGGCAGTTCCTGACCTACCGGGCGCTTGCCGAACAGCTGGCGGACTATGCATTGGCGCTGGGTGTCACCCATATCGAGCTCCTGCCCATGACCGAGCATCCCCTGGACGCCTCCTGGGGCTATCAAGCCACCGGCTACTTCGCCCCCACCAGCCGCTTCGGCACCCCGGACGACTTCCGCTGGTTCGTCGACCACCTCCACCGCCGAGGCATCGGCGTCATCCTCGACTGGGTGCCGGCCCATTTTCCACGCGATACCTTTGCCCTGGCCCGTTATGACGGCTCCGCCCTCTATGAATACGAGGACCCGCGCCGAGGCGAGCACCAGGACTGGGGCACCCTGATCTTCGACTATGGACGCAACCAGATACGGAACTTCCTGATCTCCAGCGCTCTCTACTGGCTGGATGAGTTCCACCTGGACGGCCTGCGGGTCGACGCCGTCGCCTCCATGCTCTATCTGGACTACTCACGCCAGCCGGGCGAGTGGCTCCCGAACCGGCACGGCGGGAACGAGAACCTGGAAGCGGTGGAGCTTCTGCGCCGGCTCAATGTGGTGACCCACGAGCGCCATCCAGGCATCCTGATGATCGCCGAGGAATCCACCGCCTGGCCGGCGGTGTCGCGCCCCACCCACTTGGGTGGCCTGGGGTTCGGCATGAAATGGAACCTGGGTTGGATGCACGACACCCTGGCCTATCTCGCCCAGGACCCGATCTATCGCCACCGCCACCAGGAGCGGCTCACATTCGGCCTGCACTACGCCTTCAGCGAGAACTTCATTCTGCCCTTCTCCCACGACGAAGTGGTGCACGGCAAAGGCTCCCTCCTGGACCGGATGCCCGGCGATGCCCGGCAGAAATTCGCCTCCCTGCGCCTGCTCTACAGCCTGATGTTCACCTATCCGGGCAAGAAGCTCCTGTTCATGGGCTGTGAGTTCGGCCAGACCAAGGAATGGGATGCCGCCGGAGCGCTGGATTGGCAGCTGACGGAACACCCCCGACACCAAGGCATCCGCCGACTGGTGGCCGATCTCAACCGACTCTACCGGTCACACCAGGCCCTCCACGACCTGGATTTCTGCGCCGCCGGATTCGAGTGGATCGACTGCCACGACAGCGCCCAATCCGTAATCAGCTACCTCCGCAAGGACCGCGGCGGCAAACAACTCCTGGCCGCCGTCTTCAACTTCACTCCCCTCCCCCGCCGGGATTATCGCCTCGGCGTGCCCCGACCCGGCTTCTATCGCGAGGCCATCAACTCGGACGCCGAAATCTACGGCGGCAGCAATCTCGGCAACCGAGATGGCGTCGCTTCCCAACCCCTAAACTGCATGGGCTGGCCACACTCCATTCCCCTCGTCCTCCCGCCGCTGGGGGCGGTTATCCTGATACACGAGCCCCTCTCGGATTGAGTATGGGAAAAGATATCTTTTTATCCACAGATTGCGCAGAGTCCGGAGGGATCTTTTCCCACAGCCAACACCAAATAATCCAGGACCACGCCCGGACAGGCACGGCGTCGAACGCGGCGTAACGCAACACGACGCCTTTTCTGGCAGCACCAAACAATGCCGGACAGCACTGTTTGGGGGACCGGAGTTGGCTGGAAGTCCCAAGATGCCGTTCGCGGCTTGCCTGCCCCGTCCCTGGGGCAGTCGGCAGGCGCTCACCGCATCTACGAGCTTTGCCCGACCTGCACTGTTGGCAACTGGTCATAACAGGACACCCTCAATGCGATCCAGGGCCTGCTCCAGATTCTCCCGGCTGGTGGCGATGGAGATACGCATGTGCCCGGCGAGGCCGAAGGCGGAGCCGGGGACCAGGGCGACCCCGGCCCGCTCGATCAGGAACTCCGCCAAGTCCAGGTCGTTGCGTACCGTGCCGAGGGCCTCGATCAGTCCCTTCACCTGCGGGAAGACATAGAAGGTGCCGTCGGTAGGCAGACACCGGATGCCGGGTATGCGGTTGAGGCGTTCCACTACATAGTCGTGGCGCTCCTTGAAGGCCGCGGTCATGGTCCGGATGCAATCCTGGGGACCTTCGAGCGCCGCCTGGGCGGCCACCTGAGAGATGGAAGTGGGATTGGAGGTGCTCTGGGATTGCACCTTCTTCATGGCCTTGATGATCTCCTGGGGACCGCCGGCATAACCGATGCGCCAGCCCGTCATCGCGTAGGCCTTGGAGACGCCGTTGAGCACCAGGATGCGCGGAGCCAGATCGGGACAGGCGTGGAGGATGTTGACGAAGGGTTCATCGGCGGCCCATCGGATGTGCTCGTAAATGTCGTCGGTCGCTATGATGGCGCGCGGAAATTCCCGCAGCACCTCGCCGAGATCGGCGAGTTCTGCGCGCGTGTAGGCTATGCCGGTGGGATTGGAGGGGCTGTTGATGACGACTAGTTTGGTCTGCCTGGTCATGGACGCCCGCAGCTGAGCGGGCGTGATCTTGTGCTTCTGATCCGCCCCGGCGTGTACCAGCACCGGGGCACCGCCGGCCAGGATGGCCATATCCGGATAGGAGACCCAATAGGGGGTCGGGATGATGACCTCGTCGCCCGGGTCCAGGATGGCCTGGGCCAGGTTGTAGAAACTGTGCTTGCCGCCGCAGGAGACCAGGATCCGGTCCGGGGTATAGGCGAAGCCGTTCTCGCGCTGGAATTTGGCGACGATCGCCTGTTTGAGCTCGGGGGTGCCGTCTACCGCCGTGTATTTGGTGAAGCCGTCCTGGATGGCGGCGATGGCCGCCGCCTTGATGTGATCGGGCGTATCAAAGTCCGGCTCCCCGGCGCCGAGTCCGATGACGTCCTTACCGGCGGCGCGCAGGGCCTGGGCACGGGCCGTGACGGCGAGGGTGGGAGAGGGCTTGACGGCCTGTACGCGGGCAGAAAGCTTGATGCTCATTCTCAGGGGTCTCTCGGTGCTTATCGTTGGAGCGGGTAGCGCCCTGGTGTTCGGCGCTCAAACCACTAATGATAGCTAAAGCCCGAACCCCAAGCACAGGGGAAGATGCGGCCGACCGGGAGAGTGTGTATTTTCGGGATAGCGTTCGCACCCGCCCTACCCCCACCGTGTTTTGACCTCCCCACCATCCTGAACTAAGCTGCCTTGAATCGGTGGCCGATCGGCATCAACCCCCACTGTTTGAGGGGAAAACTTCCAGCGACAAAGATTGCTTTCATCTCATCATGGAAACCACATTGAATTTCGAGAAGGTCTGGCAGTTGTTCCAGGAAACGGACCGTAAATTCAAAGAAACGGACCGCAAGTTCCAGGAGACGCAGCGGGCCTTGGACCGCAAATTCCAGGAAACAGACCGCAAATTTCAGGAAACGGACAAGCGGATGAAGGCCTTGCAGGATCTGTTCGAAGGCCAGTGGGGCAAGCTGATGGAGAGCCTGGTGGAAGGGGATCTGGTCCACTTGTTGAAGGGACGTGGAGTCCGGATCAACAATACCTCGACCCGGTGCAAGGGCTCTCGGGACGGAGAGAGCTATGAGTTCGACATCATTGCGCACAATGGGGAGGAGATCGTTATCGTAGAGGTGAAGACGACCCTGCGGGTCGGGCAGGTCGAGAAATTCATCAAGCGCCTCCACCGAGCCAAACATTACCTGCCCGAATACCGTGCCTATAGGGTGCTGGGTGCGATGGCCTATCTGCGCGCGGAGCAAGCGAGTGACCAGTACGCGCAAAACCAAGGGTTATTCGTGATTCGGGCCACCGGCGACAGCGCCGCCATCGTCAACCCCGCGGGCTTCCAGCCCCGGAAGTTCGGATAGAGCCAACATCTTTCTCCGCCGGTGGGTACGTTGTCCAAGGCATTCGTGCTCGAATCCGGCTTCGCTCCCGCCGGGGACCAGCCGCAGGCAATCCGCCGCCTGGAGGCGGGTCTGAATGACGGCGAGGCGGGCATGACACTGCTCGGAGTGACCGGCTCGGGCAAGACCTTTACCATCGCCAACCTGATCGCGCGGGTCCAGCGTCCGGCCCTCGTGTTGGCCCCCAACAAGACCTTGGCGGCCCAGCTCTACGGGGAGATGCGGGAATTCTTTCCGCACAATGCGGTGGAATACTTCGTCTCCTACTACGACTACTACCAGCCCGAGGCCTATGTGGCCGCCAGCGATACCTACATCGAGAAGGACGCCTCTATCAACGAGCACATCGAGCAGATGCGCCTATCGGCCACCAAGGCCCTGTTGGAGCGCCCGGATGTCATCATCGTTGCCACTGTCTCCTCGATCTATGGCCTCGGCGACCCCGATGCCTACCTCAAGATGGTCCTGCACCTCTCCCGCGGCGACCTGCTCGACCAGCGGGCCCTGCTGCGACAATTGGCCAATCTCCAATACAAGCGCAACGAGGTGGAGCTGCACCGGGGGACCTACCGGGTGCGTGGGGACGTGATCGACATCTACCCGGCGGAAGCGGACGCCGAGGCGGTCCGGGTGGAGCTGTTCGACGACGAGATCGAGGCTATTTCTCTCTTCGATCCCCTGACCGGTGAGGTAATGCGCAAGGTCCCGCGCTACACGGTCTTTCCCAAGACCCACTATGCAACCCCGCGGGAGACGATCCTGAACGCGGTCGAGCAGATCAAGCAGGAGCTTAAGGAACGCCTGGACTGGCTGCGGGAGCACGCCAAGCTGGTAGAGGCCCAACGCCTGGAGCAGCGCACCCGGTTCGACCTGGAAATGATGTTGGAGGTGGGTTACTGCTCGGGGATCGAGAACTACTCCCGCTATCTCTCCGGCCGTGCCGCCGGCGAGCCGCCGCCGACCCTTTACGACTATCTGCCCCCCGATGCCTTGGTGGTGATCGACGAGAGTCACGTGACCGTGCCCCAGTTAGGGGCCATGTACCGCGGCGATCGCTCCCGCAAGGAGAACCTGGTAGCGTACGGATTCCGATTGCCCTCGGCCCTCGACAACCGGCCCCTGCGCTTCGAGGAGTTCCAGGCCCGCCAGCCCCAGACCATCTATGTCTCGGCCACCCCCCGCGAGTTCGAGATCCAGCACTCGGGGGCCGTGGTGGAGCAGGTGGTGCGCCCCACCGGCCTGGTGGATCCTGAGGTAGAGGTACGTCCTGCCCTGACCCAGGTAGACGACCTGCTCTCGGAAATCCGGATCCGGGTCGCCCGTCACGAACGGGTCCTGGTCACCACCCTGACCAAGCGCATGGCCGAGGACCTGACCGACTACCTGGATGAGCACGGCGTGCGCGTGCGCTACCTGCATTCGGACATCGACACCGTCGAGCGGGTGGAGATCATCCGCGACCTGCGCTTGGGGGAGTTCGATGTGGTGGTGGGAATCAACCTGCTGCGCGAGGGGCTCGATATGCCGGAGGTCTCCCTGGTAGCCATCCTGGATGCGGACAAGGAAGGCTTTCTGCGTTCGGAGGGCTCACTGATCCAGACCATCGGACGGGCCGCGCGCAACGCCAATGGTAAGGCTATTCTCTATGCCGACGCGATAACCGGCTCCATGCGGCGCGCCATCGACGAGACCGAACGCCGGCGTGCCAAGCAGATCACCTTCAATGCCGAGCACGGCATTACCCCCCAAACCATCCGCAAGGCGGTGACGGATATCCTGGAGGGCGCCACCCCCGGCGCGGCCACTTGGTCCCGGGGGCGGGCCCAGGAGTACGCCAAGGTAGCGGAAGAGGTGGCCGAGTACGCCAGCCTGACACCGGCGCAGATGGCCAAGAAGCTCAAGGCCCTGGAGAAGGCCATGTACCGTCATGCCAAGGAGCTGGAATTCGAACAGGCCGCCGCCATCCGCGATCGCATCCGGGAGCTGCGGGGACGGGGGATTGCGGCGTGAGGACAGTTCCACCCCATCTCCTCCCGTAATGAGATAGTGCATCCTACCATTCAGTTCTCTGGAGGTCTCTATGCCTACATTTTCTTCAAGGATTATTGGCAACGCCGTGGTGAGAACAACGCGGTAGTGGATAAATTCTAAATGCTGAAGTCTGCCAACCCCTCCCTCGTTATTCCGGCAGGGATTGCCGGAATCCAGGGCCAGGGATGGCAAAACGGTGGAGTTCAAAGCATTAGGTCGCATTTAAA
>NZ_FLUY01001156.1 GCF_900092655.1 Candidatus Thiosymbion oneisti | reverse complement strand
ATTGTAGCATACCTGTGTAGCAGCTAAAGCCTTGCACTAAAGTGCATAGTTTTGGACTAGCGGGCTGGGACAATAAAAAATTTTCCCCGTGTCTTCCGCAATAGCAAACGAAATGAGGTACTAGGACGGTGCCCCCTGAGGAAACAGGTGGGTCGGATCGCCAGGACAACAAAAAGGTGTCCTTTTAATCGCCGATAACCTGCTCGATGCCGGCGGCGGTCAATACCCGCTCTGACCATGCCAGCAGCGTCTGCGGGTCGGCGTGCTCGATTTTTCGGCGCACCGCTTCGGGCACGTTTTCGAATTTTAATTGCAGCTGTCGTAGCAGGATCATCGCTTGACCTTCCTGCCTGCCTTCCTGCCTGCCTTCCAACCTGCCCTGCTCGATGAAGCGTTCGGCAAATCGGCTCATAGTCTTTGCCTCGTTGGGATAGTCACGTTGGTATTCAGCCCGTTCATTGTCATCCAGGTCCGCATAGATGTCGATAAAGTCGATATATTTCAGTTGCTTTTCCGGATCGTCTTCGAGATCCACCAGCCCCTTCACGGCACGGGCGTAGGCGTCGATCTTATGTCCCGGTGCATAGCCTGTAAAAGCTGGGGTTCGTTCCTCAACCCAGCTACGACCTACGGTCCTTTTTAGTTTAACAACACAGAAAGCTTGAATGCTAAAACCCCGAGCTTTTCTCGTTCTGCGTACCGCGGGATTTTTAGGTATTCCCTGACTGCTTGTTCAACAGAAGTAATACCGGGAATGAGTTTCTCCGGTGTTTCTGATGTGAGCATTGCATGGAAACTAGGATACTGGTTTACATCAAGAATCTTGACCAGGACCGCTATCTTCGGATTTCTTCGGCTGAAAAAGCTTACGACGTCACCAGCTTGCCACTTTTGAAACATGGGCGTTGCGACTCTTGCCTCGACCGTTTTTTGCCCATCTTGGATGAGACGAATGTATTTCTCCATTAACGTGCATGAATGCTCGCTCATTGTTTTGTTCCTCGACTGGATTTGGACAAAGAAAAACTTAGAACGTACACACCGAGTCGTTCTTTTTCAGGCGGATAAAAGTTCTCCAAAAGCCCTCTGGCTTCGATCACCGATTTCGTATCTGGAACGATGCGTCTGAAGGGTTCAACGCTCAGCATTTCACCAAATGACTGATATATACGAATGTCCGCGACTTTAACCTCAAGCTTATTTGTGTGAGCGTGTAACTCTATCCGCTCCCCAATAGCTATCTTTCGGATAGTCTCGTATCCGACACGAACTTCTAAATCTTTTTCACCGGTTTCTATAGCTTTAAAAAATTTGTCCTTGATCCTCAAAGTTCTGATGGTTTGTTCATTGACGTCATAGCTCCATTGCTGAGTAACAATATCTGGACGATAAGCTGACGGCATCAATGCATTGATTCGCCAATTCAAGCGTTGCAAAAGAATCACTTGAACTGGGGATGGGTTGATATGAATGTATAGCTTGTGGCCATACTCTGCTAGTTGATGAGGTATGTCGATAAGTAGTGCCTCAAATGCGGCGTCGGTCGTTGAGATGAAGGGCATTACCTTGATTGGACTTCCCTTTTTTGGGGTTGCTCCAGCAACGCCGACAATCTCCTTGCGACTGTTCATCGCTGCGTAAATTAGTTTGTACTTAGAATTTACATCTTGCTCGTGGCGCCGGTCATAGCCTGAAAATAGAGAATCAACCCATTTGTCATCGATTCCTTCAAAATCTAATGGGAGGCTATTTAGGAGTATCTCCCTAATACTTGGCCGCAAGTCAACATCCACATCTGAAAGCGGCAGTACGGAAATATGTTGATCGTCTAATTGCGTAACTTCAGCCTTATCCATTAGGGGTTTATAGAACATGTGCTCAGTAATTCCCATTTTATAGTGGCTCAATGAGTTGCCGGCTTGGATGAACCCCTTTCTAACGAAAAATTGCATTGCGGCGATATTTTGTTCCGCCACTGTGCAATAAATTTGCCTTGCTTGATTGTTCCGTGCGTAAGATTCCGCAAATTGAAGCAAAATCGAACCAACGCCGCGTCTACCGCGATTATTGGGATCAACAATTAGCGGGCTAACTTTATAAGTATTCTGCTTCTTGCCTACTATGTGGATCATACCAAGACGCTTATCGCCTTCCTTTGCGATAAACATCTTTTGTTCGTGAGAGAAAAAACCGACACGGTCGGTGCCGCCATCCAGGTGGGCGTCAAAAATGCGCCTGGCATGAGCCCTATGGTCCCCACCGTAGTAGTTTTCCAGCGCAGATTGCATGGTGTCTGATACCCATGCACGGTCAGAAGCAACCGCTTCTACAACTACAATTGATTGGTTGTTCATCAAAAACTCCCCTTGTGGAGAACCACTTACCTTTGCGGGCAATGCGTGGTTCGGGAAAATCAAAATTGTCAGCTTCCACAGAAGCCGTAGCCTGCGCTAGTGCCCAAGAACGCTGAAGTCAAACGCGGGCGCATAACGTTGCAAATCAGCCGACCTAAAAGCGTAGAGCCGACGAAGGAGGCGCGTAGCTTTTTGGGTCGTCTGAATTTGCCTTGTTGGGCGATGACATTACCAGGCCATCTGGCAGAGGAAGAATACTTTCTAGCTCCTCCTTCGATGATTCGCGGTACCTTTTTAGGAAAGCATAATCTTCAAGGAGAACGTCTCTGTTTTGAATGATCTCCTGCTCCATTAGCCTCATAAAGTGAACCACTTTACCGCTGGCATTGATAATATCCAGTGATGTTGCCGGGGTTTCGGTATAAAGAGACCAAATTTTTTTGTTTAGATTTCCTTGTGCCTTGAATAAGTGCTGATGAATTTTAGAAAGTTTAGGGAAATAGAGACGGATATACATAATTATTTTCTTTGTTCTTTTGTGTCCATATAGGTCTAGTTCGTCGATTTCCCGAAGTTTTGAACATGCTTCGTCATTTCCTTCTGCGCACGAATAATACAATTTGAAAAACGAAACATTCTCTTCAGCCATCGTATTTAACAAGAGATATAGTTCTTCGAGTTTTGGAGTTAGGAACCGCGTCTGTTCGCGTTTTTGAGTGAAATATTGTGTTAAACCGAAAACGAGAAGCGCAACAGAGGCAGCAATAACCGCTGACAGGAGCGATATCGCTGCTGAAGGATTATTTTGCACCCACTGTAGAAACTCGCTCATTTCTTACGCCCAACATGCAATAGGCAGCTCTACTGTCTACTGGCTTTGCTGAGAAGAAATCCACCCTAAAGTTATCTTGCCCCTTTGGAATTGATCCCATTCGCGTTCATTTGCGGCTAAAAAAGTACCTCGACAATAGGCGTATCGGTCGCCGGAGTCGCCTCCTCTTCACCTGCCCGCCGCTGGTGACTCAGTGGATATTTCTTTGGCGCCCTCTTCCTCGGATGCTTTATCGTCCGTGGCCGCTGACGATTCGGTAGAAGTATCCTCCACGCTTTCCTCGGCCTCTTCAGGCTTTTTAAGCAGGTCGCTTCGACTCAGGTCGGTCAGGCCCTCGACCACATAGCCGGCGAGGGTGAAGCGCTGGGGTCGGTTGGAGGCCTCGAGTAGGTAGTCGTTGCCTTCCGACAGCTTGGTGATCCGGTAGCGGACGGTCTCGCCATCGGTCAGGGTTGCCTCGAGCGCGAACGGGGTGGATTCGGTATCGATTGCGGGTCCGTCCTCGTCTCCCAGTACCCCGATAAAGTCGATGTTGGTGAGGGTGCGGACCCGATCCTTGACGGCTTGCTGGTCCTGTTCCTCACCCTCGGCCAGGTCCGTGAGCCGCCAGTGGTCGTCGGTGCGTTCCAGGGTCAGTCCTGCGAACGTCAGCCGCTGGACGGCTTCCGGCTTCAGATGGAGCAGGGTCCGGTCGCTCCAGTTATCCGGCTGGTCTGGGGCATCGAAGAGGCCGAGCTCCGCCTCGTAGACGGCCTGATCGCCGTCGGCGCGCACGAACAGGCGCCGAAATCCGGGGGAGTCGCCAAGATAGAGGATCGCGGGCGGGGCCTCGCCGCGCTCCAGTACCAGCTTGCGCTCAAAGGTTTGGGTATCGACCTTGAAGCGCTTCAGGGCCGCTGCCGAGGTGGCCACGGGTAAGCCCTTCCGCAGGCCCGCCAGCTTGGCTAGCAGACCGGTCACCTTATGCTTGGCGGCGGGAAGGTCTTTCAGGGCCGGGATGATCCAGCCGTCGTCGGTCTTGGTCACCAGCACCAGCTCCCCGTCGAGGGACTGGATGCGGATGCCGGTGACCTGTTCCGGATCGAATGCGAGGAGGGGGCCTTGGGACTCGGCGGGTCCCATCTGCTTTCCCCCGACCCCTAACAGGAAGGCGACCAGGAGCTGTAATACCAGCAAGGCGCCGAGGCCGAGGACCAGTGGGGAAAAAAAGGCGCTTCGGCTCCGATTGGTGAGGGAGGCACCGATCTTCGCCTTTTGATCCCCTCTCCCTGAGCCCCCTCGCTGCGCTCGGGGCAGGTTCTCTCCCGGCGGGAGAGGGGCTTCTGCGACACCCTCGGCCGGCGCGGTGTCTCTCTGGATCTCCGTTGTCGTCTGCATGGCTTAGGACCTCCCCGCGGACATGACCGTCTCATAGTGGCTCCGGCGCCGGCGGCGACTGCGCCGATATAGGCCGTAGACGAGGGCGAGACCCGCCAGGGCCAGGGCATAGTTGAGGTATTCCCAGATCATCTGTCCGTGCCGGGTCAAGGGCCTCAGCAGCCGCGAGTACTGGCCGCGGCCGCGTAGGCTCAGCAGCCCGCGGTCCTCCAGGGACCAATCCACGGCGTTTTGGATCAGCTCCAGGGGTTGGGTGTAAAGGGTACGGGTGGCCTCCGTGGCGAGGCCGATGGCCGTGTCCGTCAGGAAGCTGGCGGAGCCGATCAGGATCAGCCGGGCCGCCGGGGGAGAGGTCTCCACCAGGCCGGAGATCGGCGGTTGTGGCGCCGCTTCCGCTGCCGCTTCCACCGGCGCGTCCGGCTCTTCGGTGGGTTCTGCGGCCGCTGCGTCCGCGCCCGCGTCTTCGGATGCCGCTGCCTCCGGTTCGTCCAGCAGGGGTGAGGGCTTGTCGGCGAAGAAGGAGCCAAAACGGCCCTGGACCGCTACCGCCAAGGGCCTGCTGCCCCGGTCGTCGCCCACGGCGAAGCCGAGGGGGCCATGGGTGTCGAAGTCGGGCTGAATGTCCTCGGATGCATCGGTCCAGGAATCCGCCGAGCTCTTCAGCAGCTCGACCACGCGCCGGTCCCGGTTTTTTTCCGGGTCGATCTTCACCGGCGAGGCCCAGTTGAGGGTGATCTGGCCGAGCCCGGAGGTGATGCCGGTCTCCTGATCCAGACCCTCAGCACGGATATCCGGGAAGTAGGGATAGGCGAAGCTCTGGATCTCTTCGACCACAAAACCCGCCACCTGGCGCTGGACGGGGATCGGGAAGGGCGTACTCTGGCGATCCAGCACCAGGGTCGACTCGAGCTCGACGCCCTGGTACGCCAGCCACGCTTCCAGGCCCGTCGGCCGGGAACGGGCCCCGATGGCGTTGCCTCCCAGGTTCAGGTGGTAAGGCGAAGCGGCGAGGATCACGGTCCCTCCCTGCATTAGGAACTGATCGATGGCGAAGACCTGTTTCTCGTCCAGGCTTTCGGGTCCGGCCACCAGCAACAGATCCGCGTCTTCAGGGACGGTGCCCTGGTCGAGCTCTGTCTTCTTCAGGGCCTGGTTGGCCGTCAGGTGCTCCTCCAGGGCGCTGTAGCTCGGGCCGACCGCCGCCCCCATGAAGCCACCACCGGCCTGGGGCGGGGTATAGAGGGCCACCGTCTTGAGGAAACCCGGGGCGAAGCGCTTGATGCCGGCCTCGATGGCCCGTTGCAGCCCGGCCTGGTCGAGCGCCTCGGGGAGGGGGATGGGGACAGCCTGGTCACCGGATTCCAGGACCATATAGAAGTAGAAGGTCCGGGGGTCCAGCAGGCCCAGGACCAGGGGCCGGAAGCCGAAGCGTTCCGCGATCTCCTGCCCCAGGGCGCCGTCACCGGCATCCGGGTCCCGGATGTCGAATGTGAACTTGCCGTTGGCCTTTTCCGCCAGCTCGGTGAGTACCGCTTCCAGTTTTTTCCGCAGACCGGGCAGGGGTTCCGGCAGCTTGTCGGCCGCCGAGATATAGCCGTGAAAATCCACCGGCTTGGTCAGCCCCTGGAAGATGTCGCCGCCACCCCGGTAACCGTAGAGCAGCTTTTTGATGGTCCGGGTGATGTCGTATTCCGGATTGCGCAGGCGCACCTCCAGGTCCCCCGCGCCCGGATCCTTGAGCTCGATGAGGTCACGGAAGCCTAGCTTCTCGTGTTGGCCGCCGTACTGGACCAAGAGGTCGAAATAGGAGTTGACCACGGCCGCCTGGTACTTGCTGGCGGTTTGGAAGGCCACCGGGCGGATGCCATAACGCTCCCCGGCCTCCCGCTCCAACTCGGGCTCCTCCATCGGATCGATGAACTCCACCTGCACCTTGCCACCACCGGCGAGCTCGTATTCCCGCAGCAGGTCGCGGATTTGAGGGACCAGGGGTGCCAACAAGGGATGGGTGCGGGCGCTGAAATAGCCGCGGATCAGCAGGGGCTCGTGGAGCTGGGCCAGGTAGTTGCGGGTGGCCTCGGAGATGGAGTAGATCCGCCCCTGGGTGATATCCGCGCGGGCCCAACCGATCTGGTGTAGCCACAGATTGGCGGCCAGGAGATTGGCCGCGAGCAGCCCGGTGACCAAGGCCCAACGCCGGTGGCGAGCGGGGTGTGCGGTGGCCTCGGCCCAGCGCAGCCGCTCCAGGGCGTAGACATTGAGGGCCAGGAACAGGCCGACGATGCTGAGATAGAAGTAGAGGTCGCGCAGGTCGATGACGCCTCGCGTGATGGATTCGAAGCGCGAGCCGCTACCCAGTAGCTCCAGGACCTCACCACCGCGGTGTCCCAACAGACCCGTCAGCGTCTCCGAGCCCAGGAGGAAGAACAGCCCGCACAGCAGGGTGCTCCCGATGAGGCTGACGATGGGGTTATCCGTGCGGGCGGAGACAAAGAGGCCGATGGCGATGTAGGCCGCCGCCAGCAGCAGGGTGGCGAGATAGGCCCCGAGCACGGGTCCCCAGTCCAGGGGGCCCAGGAACGAGATGGTCATGGGCAAGGGCAGCGTGAGCACCAGGGCCACCGCCACCAGGGCCAGGGCCGCCAGGAATTTGCCCAGCACCAGGCGCAGGGGCGAGACCGGCAGGGTGAACAGGGTCTCCAGGGTGCCGGCGCGGCGCTCCTCACTCCACAGGCGCATGGTCAGCGCCGCTACCAGAAAGATCAGCAGCACCGGCATCCACTCGAACAGGGAGCGGGTGTCCGCCAGGTTACGGGCAAAGAAGGCCTCCACCCAAAAGAAGACGAATAGGTTTACCGCCAGGAAGGCACCGAGAAAGATGTAGGCCACCGGCGAGGCGAAGAAGCCCCACAGCTCCTTGCGGGCGATGGATATGACCTCATGCATGGGACTAGATACCCCGTTTCATCAAAAATTTCCTGTCATCCCGAGCAACGAACCGCACCGAAGAACCACGGATGGACACGGATAAACACGGATTGTGATCCGTGTTTATCCGTGTCTATCCGTGGTTCTAATGCAAGTAAGAACCCCAGATTGAGAACACCCCCTAGGCCTCCTGATGCCGGCTGACCGCGCCGAACAGGGTCTCCAGATCCCGGACCTCCGGTTGCAGGCGGTACAGGTCCCAACCGGCCGTACTCACCGCCCGGGCGACCACAGGCGCCGTGGCCGCCGGGTCGGCGGTATCCAGGGCATAGCGGTAGCGGCCATCCGGGCTCTCGCCATCCGGACTCTCCAGGGGCTCCACGGCGGTTACCGGGTCCAGCGCCATCAGCATCGGGGCCGCTTGCGTGGGGGCCTGCTCCAGGGAGACCAGCAGACGGTTCGGGTTGCTCAGGGCGGCGAGGTCCGAGTCCAGGGCCAGTCGCCCGGCGTGCATGATGAGCACCCGGTCGCAGACCGCTTCGACCTCCTGGAGGATATGGGTCGACAGGATCAGGGTCGCGTGTTCGGTCAGCTCTCGGATTAGGGTCCGCACGTGCTGGATCTGGGACGGATCGAGCCCGTTGGTGGGCTCGTCCAGGATCAGGACGGTCGGCTGATGCAGGATGGCCTGGGCCACACCGACGCGCTGGCGGTAGCCGCGCGAGAGGGTGGCGATGACCTGGTCCGCCTTGGGCGCCAGCTCCGTGCGCTCGATGGCCGCGCGGATCGCGGCGGGACGTTCAGATTCCGGCACCCCATGGAGGGTCGCCTGGTAATCCAGGTAGTCGATCACCGTCATCTCCGGGTACAGGGGGCAGTTCTCCGCTAGATAACCGATACGCTGCTGGACCTTACGCCGTTGCGCGCGGATATCGAGACCCTCGATGCGGATAGCGCCGGCATCCGGCTCCAGGTAACCGGTAAGCATCTTCATGACGGTGGTCTTGCCGGCCCCGTTGTGGCCCAGCAGACCCACGACCTCGGAGCGGCCGATGTCGAACGAGACATCGTCCACCGCCTTCAGGTCGCCATAGCTGCGGGTGAGTCGTCGCACCTCGATCATACACAAGCCCCTTGTCGTTATCTCCGTTGCAGGTGGATTTTGGAAAAACCTCGGAAAAGACCACTGATTTGCGGGGGAGTTCCCAGAGCGAGGATTTTACTCAAAGGTTGCTTTCCAACCCAAGACTTGCGGCTTCCGGTTGCCGGTGATGGTAGCTGATAACCGGGAGAATCATAGGTTGGGCAAAGGCGCGCTGCGTGGTGTGCACCCTGAGCGATATCCTGCTCCGGGACAAGCATGCAGGCTGGGCAAAGACATGCCGTGTGGCGGCGCGCCGTACCCAACATCTTTGTTGGGTACGGCGCCTGCCTGCCGGGAGGTGCTCCTTGTTGATGGGCACGCTGCGCTTGGTGCATCCTACAAACAGTCGCGGTCTGGAAACCTCTGCCGGATAACCGAAACCTTAAAACCATTCTGATGGGCGCTTGCTTTGCCCATCCTACCTACTTTCTGAAAATGCACCAGGAGAATAATCATGCAACCCATCCGCCAGATTCTCGAAGACGCCCCCGACGCCATTCCCGTGCCCGAAGAACTGCGCCACCGCCGGGTGGAGTATATCCTCTGGTCTTTGGATGAGGATGCAGACAAAGCCAAGATGGGTACCGTATCGTCAGATTACGAACGCAGCCGTGTGGACCGGATAGAGATTCCCTCCAGGAAAGAGCGCAATGCCCGCCGCTGAATTCGTCGATACCAACATCTGGGTGTACGCACACCTGGACGCCCCGGACGATCCCCGCTCCGAAAGGGCCTGGTTATTCATCCACCGCCTGGGCAGACCAGTGATCAGTGCCCAGGTGGTCGCCGAGTATTTCAACGTCATGCGCCGTAACGGAGAAGACGAGGAAAGGTTGCACCGGAATATCGCCCGTATGTTGGATCGCTGTGCCGTCCAGCCACTGGATGTCGCCGCGATTCGTCGCACGCTCGTCATTCGCGGCCGTTACGGCCTTTCCATCTGGGACAGCCAGATCGCCACCGCCGCCCTTGAGGCGGGCTGTAGTACACTCTATACGAAAGACCTGCAACACGGCCAACGGATTGAATCGCTGGAAATTATCAATCCTTTGCAAGGATGAACTGGACGTACCTCCTCCCAGCGGACTACCGTGTTCACATGTATCGACTCCCACAATATATCTCGGAGAAAACATGATGACCAACTACGAAATAGCAAACTTGTCCATAATGGCGGCCAGTGCATTGTTTGTCAGCATCAGTCTCATCTACCTTTCTCGACAACTCAAGCTCTTTGTGGCGGCCCATGCCGACAACCACAAATGGAATCGGTGTATCGAAACACAACGGGCTTTAGGTAAAACACGGGAAATAAATATGGATGCCTTAAATGATAGATTTGGATTCGTAAACAGAAAAGACCCCATTCCTCCTAATGAAATCCTTGATGCTTTCAATGACGACTATTCGCTTCAGTTAATACTGCATAAGCTGTTGAATTTCTATGAGGGCTTGGCGATTGGCGTGTTTATGGGAATATATGATGTGGAAGTTATTAAAGCACATAGGCGTGGCGCAATGGAAAGAACGTTTGTAAATTTCAAGAACTATATAGAGCACAGGCGAAATCAAATCAGCAAAACACTCTGGACCGCTTACGAGCGATTGATAAAGAAATGGGAGGATGAGTCGTTGAAGGGCTTTGATAGATAGAGAGCCAATGGGAGATCTTTCAAAATCGGCTGTGCGGTGGCATAAATCAAGGGTAAAATAGGTAATAAGCTACCGTTCATGCGAACCTACACCGGTCATAGGTGGTAGGGTCCGCTGTGCGGACCGATGAATGTACCCTGTATCTGCCGGAGTAGTGGCCCGACACCAAATCGTCGTACCCTATTCGACATCCACCCGTGAGGCGGCCGACATGAATACCTACAAGACCTACGTCCATAGTGACGCTTCCGGCCGGGTGGTGCTGGAGGGGTTACCGTTCCCGGCTGGCTCGCTGCTGGAGGTACTGGTGGTGGATCAAAGCCATCAACCCGAAGAACGGGTAGAGAGCTGGCGGGCGCTGATGCGCCATGTCCAGGGGCTTCCCCAATCTAAAGCCCTTGCCGACGAAGAGATTGCCAGTGAGATTGACGCCCAACGGAGCGGCCAATCATGAAGGTAGTCATCGACACCAATATTCTGGTATCAGCGGTGATTCGGGACCGCCTGCCGGAACGGGTGCTGCTTTGGTGTCTGGGCGATCCCGATGTGGAATGGCTGGTCACCCCGTCGTACTGGCGGAGTACAGCGCCGTGATCCAACGGCCCAAGTTCGCGCTTCCCAAGGTGACGATGACTTGGTGGATCGAGCTGCTGACGGCGGATACTCGCGTCATTCAGCCGACAATCACCCTTGATTTTCCACGCGACCTCGATGATGCGCCCTTTCTGATTTGTGCGGCATCGGGCAAAGCCGATTACCTGATTACCGGGGACAGAGATTTCACCGAGGCGCAGGCGCTGCTTCAAACACGTATCGTCAGCGTGAGGCAGTTCGCCGAGACCATTGCGCCACAAACGCTGACGAGAGAATAGCCAGGGAAACACACCTTGCCGGAACCAGGATATACGGATGCGCATAGAGTCGAGAGGCCATCCGCTTCAGTCACCCACAGGGAGGGGTGGATTCCGGGATTGATTGTCGAAATGTAGAAATTGCCGGCCGGGGGAACGGTCAATGAAGGACCTCCTGAAAAACATCCGGGAATTGATCCTCTCCGCCCGCACAGCGGTGGTCCATTCCGTAGACCTCATCCAGGTGCTGACCAACTTCGAGATCGGACGGCGCATTGTCGAGCACGAGCAACAAGGATCAAAACGGGCGGAGTATGGTAAAGCGCTGCTCAAGGCGCTCTCCGCGGAGTTGACGGCGGAGTTCGGGCGGGGCTTCTCCCGTTCCAACCTGGAGTACATGCGTAGGTTCTACTTGACCTATCAGGACAGAACGCTCCGGATTGCGCAGGCACAGTCAGCGATATTTCCACCCGATGGAAAATCCCAGATGCCATCTGGGAAATTCCCCGGCACTTCAAAATCCCAGATACCATCTGGGAAATTGGTCGCGCCCTTCAGGCTGAGCTGGTCGCAATACGTCTTCCTGACCTCCATCGACAACCTGGATGAGCGCCGCTTCTACGAAATCGAGGCGGACTCCAACGACTGGTCTCTGTCGGAACTCAAATGCCAGTTTAACTCCGGCCTCTACGAACGGCTTGCTTTGAGCCGCGACAAGGATGGCGTCCGCAAGCTGGCGGCGGAAGGGCAGATCGTGGCCCAGCCCGAAGATCTGCTCAAGGAGCCCTATGTGCTGGAGTTTCTCGGCCTCGACGAACAGGCGAAATATTCGGAATCCGACCTCGAAACCGCCATCATCGATAAGCTCGAACACTTCCTGCTGGAGCTGGGCAAGGGCTTCCTCTTCGAGGCCCGGCAGAAGCGCTTCACCTTCGACGAGGAGCATTTCTTCGTCGATCTGGTCCTTTACAACCGCCTGCTGCGCTGCTACGTGCTCATCGACCTCAAGATCGGCAAGCTGACCCACCAGCACCTGGGCCAGATGCAGATGTACGTCAACTACTTCGACCGCTTCGTGAAGCTCGATGACGAACACCCGACCGTCGGGATCATCCGCTGCCGGAAGAAGCACGACGCCCTGGTGGAAATCACCCTGCCCGAGGACGCCAACATCCACGCCCAGGAGTACCGGCTCTACCTGCCGGACAAGGAGCTGTTGCGGCAAAAGCTGGTGGAATGGGGCGAAGAGGCGGAGAGGAATCGCGGATGAGGCGATCTGGAGAGCCGTCTCGACAATACCTTCCGGGAGAAGCTGTGGGCATGGCGCAGAAGGTCATCCGGATTCCAACCCTGAACGACGGTCCGCACGATTTCGCACGGCTGTTCGGGATCTGGAGTGAGACGAATGACTACTTCGAGGATATTCGTTTCGACTTTTCCCATTGTAATTTTCTGCGGCCCAATGCCGTTGCTTTTCTCGGCGGTCTGGCGCGGTTGATCCAATCGCGGTGGAAAACGGTCACCTTCGACCGGAGTACGCTTCACCACAGCGCGGTCATGGCCAATCTTTGCCAGAACGGATTTGCAGGTACGTTTGCCTACCCATCTTCAGGATGGGACGGCAATTCCATTCCGTATCGCGAAGATAAGGCACTCGATATGAATGGAATTATGGATTATCTGACTTACAACTGGATCGGCAAGGGTTGGGTGCATGTCAGTGATCGGCTGCGTGACGCTATTGCTGGGCGCATGTGGGAAATTTACAGCAATGCTTTTGAACACAGCGGTACGGAGATCGGCGTCTTTTCCTGTGGTCAGCATTACCGGAGGCAAAACAACCTGATCCTTTCCGCCGTTGATTTTGGTCGAGGAATCCCCGCTAACGTGCGCTTTTTTCTCCGCCAACATGTGGAAGATGCCTTGGTGTCAAAACTATCGGGAGCTGCCTGCCTGAAATGGGCCTTTGAGCGCGGCAACAGTACCTGCACAGGCGGTGTCGCCCGAGGTCTGGGCCTAGACTTGCTCAAGGAGTTCGTCCGGCTCAATCAGGGCAAATTGGAGATTTACAGTAACGATGGCTATGCCATTGTCGATAAAGACGGCGAACGGTACGAAAATCGCGATTTTGCCTTTGAAGGCACGGTGATGCACATCACCCTGCGCTGTGACGAGAACCTCTACCGGTTCCGTGACGAGGCCGAATAGCCCTTAGAAAGAGAACAGAACCATGAAACTATCCATCAAGGACCAGATCGGCCCTCGCGGCATCATCAGGGAGGACGGGCAAAAGATTTACGACGCCATCCGTGGCGCGTTGCAAAACGGTGAAACCGTTACCCTCGACTTCGCGGGGGTAAACCAGTTCGCCTCGCCCTTTTTCAACTTCGCGATTGGCCAGTTGTTGAAGGACATCGCCGAGGCCGACCTGCGCCGCCTGCTGCAGATCGAGCATCTCAACGAGACCGGCAGGCTGGTGGTCGAACGGGTTATCGAAAACGCCGCCAAATATCACGGTGACAAGGATTACCGCAAAATCGTCGATGACATTTTGGAACAGCAGGCCAGGGAGTCGGGCTGATGGCGATCAACTATACCGTGCAAGCCGATGTGGTCGACATCACCGCCGATACCCCCGGGGCCGAGGATGCGTTTCTGGTGGACACCAATGTCTGGTACTGGTTGACCTATTCCAGGGCCAGCCAGAGCGCACGCCCCCCAGCTGATTATCAGACCTCCAATTATCCCATCTATACCAAGGCCGCTCTCGGCGCGGGTGCGCGAATTTTCCAATCCGGGCTGAGTTTGGCGGAACTGACCCATCTTATCGAAAAAGCAGAACGTGAAATTTACGAAGTCGCCAACGGCCAGATCGGCACCAAAGAATATCGTCATAATCTCCCTGCCGAAAGGGCACGCATGTTTGCGGAGGTTCAGGCTGCATGCGGGCTCGTTACTATACTTGCCGAGCCATTGACCGTCACCATCGACGCGCCCACGGCCAACGCCGCACTGAACCGTCTGCAAACCGAAAAGGTCGATGGCTATGATCTCTTTATCCTCGAATCCATGCGAAGCCATGGCGTGGTGCAGGTCATCACCGATGATGGCGATTTCGCCACGGTTCCCTGTATTCAGGTCTTCACCGCCAACCGCAATGTCATTCGGGCGGCCCGCGCCCAAAGGAGGCTGATCACCCGATGACCGCGCCTTCCAGCCTGAATTCACCCTCACCCACCGGCAGGCTGTGACAAAGCTGTGACACCGGCAATGGATGGCGACCTTTCAGGCAATCAGGGAGCTGGTACAGGTTATCAGCCACCCTACACCATCACCCCGGAGATCCTGAATCGGGTCGCCGAAATCAGCGAGGCTGTCGGGCGGCTGACCGTGCTCGCCGATCAGGCCAGGGTACTGCGACTGCGGCGCATCAACCGCATCCGCACTATTCGCGGTTCACTGGCCATCGAGGGCAACACCCTGAACGAAGCGCAGATTACCGCGATTCTGGAGGGCAAGCGGGTCATCGCCCCGCCCCGCGAGGTGCAGGAGGTGAGAAACGCCTTGGTCGCATACGATCGTTTCGAGCGCTGGCGGCCAGAGACGGAAAAGGATCTGCTGGAAGCGCATCGCACTCTGATGTCGGGGTTGATCGACGAGGCCGGAATGTACCGGCGCGGTGGCGTGGGGGTCATGGCGGACAGTCAGGTGATCCACATGGCTCCCCCGGCGGACCGGGTGCCACAATTGATGGGCGACCTGTTGCGATGGCTGGCCACAACCGATACGCATCCGTTCATCGCCAGCTCGGTCTTTCACTACGAATTCGAGTTCATCCACCCCTTTGCCGATGGCAATGGTCGCATGGGGCGGTTGTGGCAGGGCCTGATTCTGGCCCGCTGGAATCCCCTGTTCGCGGATATTCCGGTGGAAAGCCTGGTCTTCGAGCACCAGGCCAAGTATTATCAGGCGTTGCAGGAGAGCACCGACCAAACCGACTCCGCGCCCTTCATCACCTTCATGCTGCGGAGGATCTTGGATGCCGTAATGATCTCCGACCTCCAAGTTACCCCCCAAGTCACCCCCCAAGTCACCCCCCAAGTCGGGGAGTTGCTTTCAGTGATCCAGGGAGAAATGACTCGCGAGGCGCTGCAAACCGCCCTCGGCCTGCTGGATCGCAAATCCTTCCACGAGCGCTACCTCAAACCGGCCCTGGACGATGGCTCGATTGCCATGACCATCCCCGACAAGCCCAACAGCCGCCTGCAAAAATACCGCCTGACCGACAAAGGCCGCCAGTGGTTGGCACAGCATAGCGGGGGCTGAGTGGATCCCCGGAAAAGCTCCCAGGCTTGGGATGTGGTATAGGATTGCACCCGGTCCGACATCGACGCTCGAGCCACGGGTACTGTCCTAGGGCCGTGAACTTCCCGGATGGTTTTTTGGCGTACTCGACAACCTGCTAATGGAAATCTCCCAATGAACCAATCGGTATCCGCAACGGCCGTCGCGGATTTTCTGAGGCGACCGCGGCCCCTGGCCCTACGGTGCGGTGTCCAACACTATGCCTGGGGCGATCTGGATTACATCCCCGAGCTGATCGGTGTTCCGAACCGGGAGCGCAGCCCCTACGCGGAGCTCTGGATCGGTGCCCATGCCGACTTGCCCGCGGTGGCCCGGGTGGGCGCTTCGGAGGTGCCCTTGCCACTGCTATTGCGCGGTGCTGCGGAGGTGGTGTTGGACCGGAAGGATGCCGAGCGGTTCGGCGGCAGGCTGCCGTTTCTGCTGAAGATCCTGGCCGCTGCTCAGCCCCTCTCGATCCAGGCCCACCCCGATAAACGGCAGGCGCAGGCAGGCTTCGAGCGCGAGAATCGGCTGGGTATCCGCTCGGACGCCCCGAACCGCAACTATCATGACAACAACCACAAGCCCGAGCTGATTGTGGCCTTGACCGAGTTTTATGCCTTGTGCGGTTTTCGTCCGCTGGATGAGCTCGGTGCCGTCTTGGCATCGGTCCCGGAGCTTAGTGACCTGGCGGCCGATGATCGCCCGACCAGGGAGTCCCTGATAGACCTCTACACGCGGGTCATGCGCATGGACCAGACCGAGGTCGACGCCATCCTTACGCCCTTGGTGCGGCGGTTGCAGGAGGAAACTGCCCGCCAGGCATTCTCCAAGGAACAAACGGAATACTGGGTCTTGCAGGCGGATTCCGTGTTTTCGAACGACGGCCACCGGGACAGAGGGCTGTTTTCCCTGTTTCTCCTGAATCTGGTGCATCTGCTGCCCGGGGAGGCGATGTACCTCCCTGCCGGCGAGCTCCATGCCTACCTCCAGGGGGCCGGGGTGGAGATCATGGCCAACTCCAACAATGTGCTGCGCGGTGGGCTGACGGCCAAGCACACGGATGTGGACGAGCTGCTGCGGATCTTGACCTTCGACGCCGGCAAGGTAAAGGTCATGGGGAAGGGACTGGGACCCGCGGAGGAACGGGTGGTTTATGAGACCCCGTCCCAGGAGTTCATACTTTCGCGCCTGCGGATAACCGCCGCGCGGCCCTATGCAAGTGCGGCCGGCCATAGTCCGGCGCTGGGTGTGGTGATCCAAGGCGAGGTGGCCGTCTCGGCCACAGGTCTTGAAGGGGGCCTCGAGGGACTCGAGCTCGGGCGCGGAGGCGTGTTCCTGGTCCCGCACGGACTGGACTACCGGATTTCCTGCTCTATTTCCCGCTCTGGGGAAGCCGTGGTCTTCATGGCCGGCATACCCAGGGGTTGACCCGCCCGGCTGAGGTCGGTTTCATTGTGGCAACGGGTCGATGGCGAATTCTTTCACAGTCTCTCCGGCGTGGAAGCCAATCCTGACGCACCAGCGTCACGAGATACGCGCCGCTGGAGCGTGGGAACGAGCCACAGATAGCGATTCTAGCAGGGTCGATGCGCCTCGCGGTGGTGGGGTGGATCCTGTCGGATCAGATCTGGAGGAGATAGCCTACTTAGTCCAGCTATTGCGCTAGACTGATATAAATGTAGCGCCAGAAAAATGGATGTCAGTCCATTTCATCTGTTATACGTGAAATTCAACCTTAGGAGAAAACACATGACTGATCTTAGAAAAGGTTACGATCCAGAATTTCTGGG
>NZ_FLUY01000641.1 GCF_900092655.1 Candidatus Thiosymbion oneisti | reverse complement strand
GTTTGTTGTCTGATCGGTAACAACCATATTACGACTCCCACCACCTACAAAACGTAAAGGGCCGAATTATTCAGGGTGCTTCCGGTGAACAAAATACTGTTACAATGACCCCATCCCGAATCCAAAGCTGAACTTCAACGCTCTCGATTTCATATACTACTTCTTCTGCATCATCTATTTCAATGACATTAGGTTCGTTCGAAAGATTGGCAGGACCGAGCAACCACACAACATCTTGCAATGTCGAACCAATCAGGTTTCTCCCCTTGTACCAACAGTCCTCGTAGCATGCGATCGATACGATTTTGCCGTCTTCGCTATAGATGCGGATGTCCTGACCAAGCATCGTGTAGCCTATCCAACCAGTAACATCATCATCTCCTTCCGGGACTCCAATCAACCCTAGCTTGTCGACTAGCGGTTCAATCATTTCACCGAATCGAAAGGGTCCAACTCCCTGCAGCGGTTCAAAAATCATCTTAGGCATCAGATCATGGGCATCGCCAAAGCCACTGCTCACGTCCTTGCCTGCGGCGAACAGATCCGGCTCATGCAGCCAGGTCGCTGTGCCCGACGAGGTGGGGATGTTGGACATGCCGCCGTCCTACCCAAAAAAACAGGGAGATCCTTTTCATATCAGCTGCCGTTCACAACTGAGCCCGGATTTTCTTCCTCTGGAAAGAAACTACATATCACCGTGACTACAATGTTTTCCTTGACCCATAGTTGTGCCGCTACATCATCGAATTCAAAGACAGTTTGCGTTTCACCACCGACATCGAATTCATCAGGATCGTCTTCAGGATTCGACCCGATACACGCTATGGCTTTGGAGATATCAATGCCGATCAGATTGATGCCCCGGTACCAACATTCATCGTAGCAAGCAATGGATTCAATCTTCCTATCTTCAACCCAGATACGAAGCTCAGGCTTCGACCAGCCGTAGACTTTCCAGCCTACCTTCTCATTGTACTCATCTGGAAATTCATCGAGACCCATCGCAGAAATATAGCGATCGATCCGATCTCCAAATCGGAACACACCGACACCTCTATTCGGATTCCATTCCAGCATCTTTGCAGCAAGAAGATAACCGAATTAACCCAGCAGCGCAGCCTTTAGCTCATCACCCCATACAAACGCTTCGTATATCCAATATCCATCTTCTTCAAACTTATCTAACACTAATCCACAACTCATATCTCCATTACATGCGTAAATTGAGTCGCCGTCTATCTCTAACAGTGAAGGAGCATTCATAAGCAATTGCCGAGAATCAAGACTTAATGCTCCTACTTTATCGGACACCTGAAAAAACAGATACATTACGTTCGGAAAAAATATTGATGCAGTCTCTGATATATCTCGAGTGAATTCGGAAAATTGTTCCCATCTTTTTGAAACCAATACACCTTGCTTTTCTTGCCGATCGGCAAAAACCGCCTCAAAACGTTGCCGAATTGGATCGGTGTCTTCTAATGGTAGAAACTCCAAGTCGCTCTTGGTGATGGTCGTTTTTGCCATAATCTCCGGTATGAGCGAAGAAAGGAGCTTCTTACCTTCATTCCTCCGAACCAGAAGACTTAGCCGGCTTGATGTTGCGACACTCATTTGACTAATACTCTACTTTTGACTTGTCGTTAGTAACCCTCAGTTTTCTAATGGGTTCCTACGTTCAGGAACTTTTGTCTTGCCAGCTTCC
>NZ_FLUY01001500.1 GCF_900092655.1 Candidatus Thiosymbion oneisti | reverse complement strand
CTCATGAAAATCAAGCACATCAGGCCCATGCAGCAGTGGCTACGAGTTTCCGAGACACTCCGCGGCGCGGAGCTTCCACGTTCCCACGCGGCGCGTGGGAACGAGAGAAAGCGTTACCGGTCAGCGAAAAAGAGGAAATTCTTTCACAGTCTCTCCAGCGTGGGAACGCAAGTGTGGCCGCTCAGCGGCCAAGCTCCCTCGCGCCGCTCGGGACAGGGTTTCATGGTGCTCCAGCGTCACGGAGGCTCACCTTCAGGCTTTTCGACGCTGGAGCGTCGGGAATCGGCTCCCACGCCGGAGCGTGGGAGCCAGAGGCGAGGACCATTTGGCGTCTAACCCTTTGTTTTCTGGTCAACGACCACCGTGTCAGCCTCATGTTCCAATATAACCGATTGATTTTTAAAGACTCGTATCGGGAACAACTCTATTGATTTTCGGCTGGCTCCCCAGGCTCCAGCGTGGGAACGAGTGCGAGAGCCACAAAGAGCGACCGGTTCTCTGCGACTCACGCCTCGTCGGTCTGAGGCGATGCCTCGCTAGAGTTCGGCCGGAATTCCCGGATGGCGTATCGAACCTTCAGAGGCTGTCTAAAAACTAACCCATTGATTTTAAATCGGTAGGCTGGGGTGAGGAACGAACCCCAGCTGTGGTTATT
>NZ_FLUY01000302.1 GCF_900092655.1 Candidatus Thiosymbion oneisti | reverse complement strand
CGGCGCGGGTGGAACCTGAGTGCCCGGATTGCCGACCAACGCCGCTGGTATCCCCCGTGGCTGAGGTTCGATGCGGCTGCGCCGCTTTGCCGGCGCACTCCAAAGCAGTCCGGAATCC
>NZ_FLUY01001114.1 GCF_900092655.1 Candidatus Thiosymbion oneisti | reverse complement strand
CCCCAGGCCTTTCCCCAGACGGTTCTGTTATGCGGCGTGCGGGATGTGCGGGATTATCGTATCCATGACGGCGACCACCAGATCATCACCGGCGGCAG
>NZ_FLUY01000339.1 GCF_900092655.1 Candidatus Thiosymbion oneisti | reverse complement strand
ATCTTGTGCGCCGGGAGCTTCTGCAAGCTAAGAAGATCCCTCGCTACGCTCGGGATGACAATTCCCTTCGGTCGAGATGACAG
>NZ_FLUY01001353.1 GCF_900092655.1 Candidatus Thiosymbion oneisti | reverse complement strand
TAGGCCGTTTTTTTATCTCTTTGCTGTGACATTTACGGCAGGTATATACTTTAGTTTTAACAATCATGACTGAAAACTCCTTTGATTGATTTTGTAGATGAGTTATTCTACTCTAGCATTTAAAAAATACCACTACCAGGGTCCTATACAGCGGCGGGCAGGCGGGACAGGACCAAGATGATGTCTGTACTTGATTCGGCGCGGATGATTGGTGCTTTGTTCCCTACCGTGCAGGCAGTGTCCAATCCAATGCCATTAAGTTAGCTGCTGGCCGCTGGTCGTGGTAGGTCGGGTTAGGCGCGTGCTTCGGTGTTCGGTTGGGTCACAGGATTGGGGCGCGCCGTAA
>NZ_FLUY01000051.1 GCF_900092655.1 Candidatus Thiosymbion oneisti | reverse complement strand
GTTAGCCTACCGAGGCACTTAATCGACGCTGGAGCGTCAGATCCCTCCTCCGTCGGGACCAGGTCTGCTCCCACGCTGGAGCGTGGGGAGCCAG
>NZ_FLUY01001850.1 GCF_900092655.1 Candidatus Thiosymbion oneisti | reverse complement strand
TATGCATGTCCAGATCGACAGTAACTACACGTTACAACTTGTTGTCTTAGATAGAAATAATGTGGGGATATCTCAGGACCTGACCCCATTTCCTCGTTCGCTGGAGCGTGAGAACGAGCCCGATCAATGGGCGCAGTCCATCCTACCCTTTGCGTCCTTTGCGGTTCAAAAATCGAATCGCGCCTACAGGCGCGATTTTCCTTTTTTCACAGTATATCAGGCAGCAAGCCGCAGGTCAAGCTCTTCGAGCACCTTCTGCGCGGCGACCGGCACCACGGTGCCCGGTCCAAAGATGGCGGAGGCGCCGCTGTCGTAGAGGTATTGGTAGTCCTGGGCGGGGATGACGCCGCCGATGACGACCATGATGTCTTCCCGGTCCATCTCCTTGAGCGCCTTCACCAACTGGGGCAGCAGGGTCTTATGGCCCGCCGCCAGGGAGCTCATGCCGACGACGTGGACGTCGTTTTCCACCGCTTGGCGGGCGACTTCTTCCGGGGTCTGGAACAGGGCGCCGATATCCACGTCGAAGCCGAGGTCGGCGAAGGCGGTGGCGATCACCTTGGCGCCGCGGTCGTGGCCGTCCTGGCCCATCTTGGCGACCAGGATGCGGGGCCGGCGGCCTTCTTTCTGCTCGAAGGTATCGGCCATGTTGCGCACGGTGGCGACTTCTTCTTTCTCGCCGAACTCGCTGCCGTAGACGCCGCTGATGGAGCGGATGACTGCCTTGTGGCGGCCGAAGACCTTTTCCATGGCATCCGAGATCTCGCCCAGGCTGGCGCGGCATCTGGCCGCTTCCACGGAGAGTTCCAGCAGGTTCCCTTTGCCCGTCTCGGCGCTGTGGGTCAGGGCGTTCAGGGCAGCCCGGATCTTGGCCTCGTCACGCTCTCCGCGCAGCTTCTTGAGCCGTTGGATCTGGGAATCGCGTACCGCCGAGTTGTCGATATCCAGGATCTCCAGCGGGTCTTCTTGTTCCAGGCGGTATTTGTTGAGGCCCACAATGGTTTCCTTGCCCGAGTCGATCTGGGCCTGGCGGCGGGCGGCGGCTTCTTCGATGCGCATCTTGGGCAGACCGGTGTCGATGGCCTTGGTCATGCCGCCCAGGTCCTCGATCTCTTGGATATGGGCCCAGGCCTTTTTGATCAGCTGGTCCGTCAGGGCCTCCACATAGTAGGAGCCGGCCCAGGGATCGACCACCTTGCAGATGCCGATCTCGTCTTGCAGATAGAGCTGGGTGTTGCGCGCGATCCGGGCCGAGAAATCGGTGGGCAGGGCGATGGCCTCGTCCAGGGCGTTGGTGTGCAGGGATTGGGTGTGACCCAGGGCGGCAGCCATGGCCTCGATGCAGGTACGGGCGACGTTGTTGTAGGGGTCCTGCTCGGTGAGGCTCCAGCCGGAGGTCTGGGAGTGGGTGCGCAGGGCCATGGATTTCTCGTTCTTGGGTCCGAATTGCTTGACGATCTTGGACCACAGGAGACGCCCGGCGCGCATCTTGGCGACTTCCATGAAGTAGTTCATGCCGATGGCCCAAAAGAAGGAGAGGCGCGGGGCGAAGGTGTCGATGGGCATGCCGGCGTTGACGCCGGTGCGCAGGTATTCCAGGCCGTCCGCGAGGGTGTAGCCGAGCTCGATGTCGGCGGTAGCGCCCGCCTCCTGCATGTGATAGCCGGAGATGCTGATGCTGTTGAAGCGGGGCATCTCCTGGGCGGTGTAGGCGAAGATGTCGCCGATGATGCGGATGGAGGGCGTAGGCGGGTAGATGTAGGTGTTGCGGACCATGAACTCCTTGAGGATGTCGTTCTGGATGGTCCCGGTGAGCTGTTTGTGTTCGACCCCTTGCTCTTCGCCGGCCACGATGTAGAAGGCCATGCAGGGCAAGACGGCGCCGTTCATGGTCATGGAGACAGACATCTGGTCCAGGGGGATGCCATCGAACAGGACCTTCATGTCCAAGATGGAGTCGATGGCGACCCCGGCCTTGCCTACGTCGCCAGTCACGCGGGCATGGTCGGAGTCATAGCCGCGGTGGGTGGCAAGATCGAAGGCGATGGAGAGCCCCTTTTGCCCGGCGGCCAGGTTGCGGCGATAAAAGGCGTTGCTCTCTTCTGCCGTAGAAAAACCGGCGTACTGGCGCACGGTCCAGGGCCGGGTCACATACATGGTGGGATAGGGCCCCCGCAGGTAGGGCGGGATGCCGGCGGCATAGCCCAGGTGGCCCAGGCCCTTGAGATCGGCGTCGGTATACAGGGGTTTGACGTCGATCTGCTCCATGGTGTGAGCGATCAGGTGTTCCAGGGTTTCTCCGATGGCCTGTTCCACCGCGGCCTTCCACTCGTCGAAGCTGGGCTTGGGGAAATCCAGGCCATGGTCCATGCCATAGTCCATGGAGGTAAAGTCCGGTGTCTTGCTCATGGTTAGATCCCCATCTGGTTCTGTAATTTGGTCAGCAGTTCGTAGCAGTTGGCCCGGATGTGGATGAAGTCATCCACCCCGGCCGCCTTGAATGCCTCGACATGATCGGCGGGATAGCCCGCTACCAGCACCAGGGTGTCCAGCTTGGCCGCCTTGAGGCCCTTGGCCAAGTCTGGCACCAGCTCGGGATAGGTCTTGTCCGTGGAGCAGATGACGACCGCCCCCGCCCCGGAGGCGATGGCCGCCTGGATGGCCTGGTCGGTGGTCTCGAAGCCTTCGTTGCCGATGACCTCAAAGGCGCCTACCTGCAGGAAGCCGCGGCTGAAGTCCGCCCGAGCCTTGTGTTGAGGAATGGGTCCCATGTTGGCGAGGAATACCTTGGGCGGCGTGCCGGTGCGTTCGGCAAATTTCTCGGAGCGCCGGCGCAGGGTCTCGAAGGGCTCCGCCCCGCGCCTGATCGCAACCGGCTCCAGCAGCGGATCCGCCGGTTCGCCGGTGGTCAGTGCCTTCCATAGATCGTTCAGGGTGGCACCGACGGCGGCGGCCGCCACAGCGGTGGTGACGCGCCGGTCCGGGGTCGCCTGCGTCAGCTTTTCCAAGGCGTCCCGGCGCGCGTCGGCATCTGTTGATTGCCGAAACGCCTTCAGCACCCTGGTGCGCTCTTGCTGGAGTGCGACATGGTCGATGGTCTCCGGCGTCAGGGGGTCGTCGGTCGGGTTCGGGTACATGTTGGTGCCTACGAAGATGTCCCGACGTTGGGCATAGGCCCTGGCCCGCTGGTCGGAGACCGCCGCCACCTGTTGCTGGGGGAAGCCTGCGCTCAATGCCTTGGCCATGCCGCCCTGCTTCTCCACTTCGCGGAACAGCTCCCAGCTCTTACGGGCCAGGGTATCGGTGAGGTTTTCCACATACCAGGAGCCCCCCGCCGGATCCACGGCCCGGGTCAGCCCCGCTTCCTCGCGCAGCACGGTATGGGCATTGCGGGCGACCCGCCGGCTGAAGTCGCTGGGTACACGTGCGATCTCGTCCTTAGGGCCGATGTGCAGACTGTCGCAGCCCCCCAGGACTCCGGAAAAGGCCTCGGTGGTGGCGCGCAGCATGTTGACGTCGGAATCGTAGAGGGTCTTGTTCCAACCCGAAGTGCGGGCATGCACGTGTATCTTGCATGCCTCTTCACCGCCGCCGAAGGCCGCTACGATCTTGGCCCACAGCATGCGGGCGGATCTGAGCTTGGCGATCTCCATAAAGAGGTTCGAGCCCAGGGAGAAGGCAAAGAGCACGCGCGGCGCGGCCTGGTCGATGGTCACTCCGCGCGCCTGGAGCTCGCGCAGGTATTCGACTCCGGTGGCGAGGGCGAAGGCAAGTTCCTGTATCGCGTTGCCGCCGCCGTCATGGTAGGGATGGCCGCGGACCAGAACCGTCCGCAGCCCCGGCGCATTGGCGGCGGCCCAGCGGGTGAACTGGGCCAGGTCTTCATAGGCCCCGTTCAGAGAACGCGGCAGCCGACCCGAACCCGCCAGCGCTCCCAAGGGATCGTCGCCGATACAGCCCCGCAGCTTGGCCGCGGAGCGCGACTGCTTCCCGAGCATGGCCAGCACCATGGCGAGGAGCGGCAGCCCCGAGGCGCCGGTTTGGATGAAGATCGGTGTCTGCTCCAGATCGACCCCGGTGAGCGCCGCGGTCAAATCATCCAGACAGGAAATGGACAGGCCCCCTGTGCCGACCCGGCCCGACTCCGCGGCGTCCGCGTCTTCTCCTAGCAGGGTGGCGAGGTCCAGCCGCATATTGACCGCCGTCTGTCCCCGCTCGAGATCGGCCCGCAGCGCCTGATTGAAGGATTCCGGGGTAGCGTTCGCCAGCTCTTGGCTGACCTCCCAAGGCGCGTGCTTGTAGCCCAATACCTGGGTGCCGCGCACAAAGGGGGCGAAGCCCGGCAGCGAACCCATGTGGGGCAGCCCGTCCACATCCTCCGCCCGATACATGGGCTGCAGCGCGATGCCCTCGTGGGTTTTGGTGATGAGCCTTTTCTCGAAGGAACCACCTTTGAGGGCCGCCTCCGCGGCTGCGCGCCACTCGTCGTAGCCGGTGGTTGGAAATTCAGTGAAGCGGGGGACGGCTGAATCCTCCCCTGCTTGCCGATCGATGGGTTGGTTCGACATTTTCTTAACCTCTGGTGGTTACGGGTTGTTCTCGCTGGCGCATGGCGCTCGATTGTCATGAAAATCCTCGGGTAATCGGGCGTAGCAGCCTGTTTTTATCATCTTTCTCTGTCAGGTTAGGTTGGTTTCAGGGTAACCGCCGGTGCCACCGTCGGCTACCCGGAAGTTCCATCCTTAGCACGGGCGTCCCGCCTGTAGGCGAGACGCCTGCGCTACGGGCTGTTTGGTGACAGGGGTACACCGGAACTACGGCGGTAGACCAAACCTTAGATGTGCGGAAGGCGTTCAAGCATAAAAAATTCCATGGGATTTTGCTATACCTGCCGTCCAGGCGGGGGGTATATTTCCACAGTTTGGGTACTAGGGAGGGTTGACATTCAGCCCATAGGGTGCGGTGAGTGAAACGAACCGCATCAATGATGAATGGCATTGCCATTAAGGTTGGTATAGGGGAACCACAAGGAATTGTCCCAAATTTTAACCCATCCCATTCGAGCCGGAGGTTTCTCATGAACAAAAACCAATGGATAACGGAATTACAATTAGAACCGCATGTGGAAGGCGGTTATTTTCGACGCACGTATCAAGCTGATTATATGCATGAAGCCATTCCTTACGCAACAGCCCCGCGTTGTTTGATGACTTCGATTTTTTATATGTTGACCGATGATAGCCCATCTGATTATTTGCATGTGAATCGTGCTGATATTATTCACTATTTTCATGCCGGTTCACCGCTGACTTATATGATTGTGCACCCTGATGGGAAATTAGAACGGATACGACTCGGTAACAATCCCGCCGCCGGCGAACAGTTGCAATTGTTGGTCAAGGGCGGTTGTTGGAAAACGGCTCTTCTGGAAAGGGGTGAATTTGGATTAATCAGCGAAGCCGTTTCCCCTGGATTTGAGTATGCGGACATAGCGTTAATTACCAAGGCGGAGGTACAAACACGTTTTCCGGAATTATGGATAAAATTGAGAAGTTGTATTAAGCCTTGAACTCGCGTGATTCGTGGTTTCTCGCGTTCCCACGCGCCGCGTGGGAACGAGAAATTACATCCATCCCAGGAGGTACCAGATGAATCGAGTTACTCGTATGGAATTACTGCTGGCGGCTTTACTCATAGCGTTCGGGATTGCCGGCGGTGGGTATTTCATCGGCCAGACCCTATACAATGCCAAGGTTGCCATCAATGTCACCACTGTGAAGGGATTGGCCGAGCGCAGGGTCGAGGCCGACAGGGCGCGTTGGAAAATAGGATACCTGGTGGTAGGTGGCGACAAGGCCGAAATTCCATCGCTCTATGATAAATCCGAGGCCGATCAGGCCCAGATAATGGCCCTTTTGCTCGAAAATGGATTCGAGGAAAAGGATATTTCACCTGGGATAATCGATTACGGGCAAAGAGAGTACCGCAGCAAAAATCAGGAATTGGTGGAAGTGAAATACTCGCTGACCGGCTCTATCGAGGTCGCAACCGATAAAGTAGAACTGGTTTCCAAGGTGCGATCGAAAGTGAATGAGCTCATCGCGCACGGGCTGAACATCAAGAATAACGCCCCGGCGTACTACTTCACCAGACTGAACGAAATCAAGCCGGCTATGCTGCGGGAGGCGACGAAGAACGCCCGGATTGCCGCGAATGAGTTTGCCGAAAATGCCGGGGTAAAGGTTGGTAGTATTCGCGATGCCCACCAGGGTGGTTTCAGTATTCGAGATGTGGGAGAAAGCCATGGCGATACGGCAAAGATCGAGAAAGATGTACGAGTAGTAACCACTATTACCTTCTACCTTACGAAATAGGGTAGTGGTAAATTTTTAAGTGGTCGAGTAAAGAGGTTCATGAACCACTCCCGGTTTGTGTTTTGATCGCCTCTGGTCGTGGTCGGTCGGGTTAGGCGCGTGCTTCGGTGTTCGGTTGGGTCACAGGATTGGGGCGCGCCGTAACCCGACAGACGATGATG
>NZ_FLUY01000427.1 GCF_900092655.1 Candidatus Thiosymbion oneisti | reverse complement strand
TGGCTAAATTTTAAGTGATGAAGTCTGCCGACCCCTACCCCGTCATTCCGGCAGGGATTGCCGGAATCCAGGCGCCAAGGATGGCAAAAGCAGTGGGGGTCGAATCGTTAAGTCGCACAACCATGTCACTTTGAATTTAACCACTACCCAAATAACTTCTCCGCTCGAAAGACAAACGCTGATTCCACCGGCGCTTCAAATAACGCCTGACTTTCGAAATGGGTTCAAGGCGCTCAGCAGATATGGCCTTTCGACAAGGGATACGAAAGTGGTCTAACTGATAGTGGCGCTGATATTGATGGTCGTAAACAAAGCCGCTGACATCGTCGAGCACCAATTCCGCATTGTTCACGAATGCCAAGCGGCGGGCGGCAGCGTAGGCGAAGAGTTGGTTCCCGACACCACCGAAAATGCGGGCAAAGACCTTAGCCATGGTCGAGCACTGCCCCGCTCACCACTTTGCTTCGACTCAGACCTAAAGACACGCGATAAAAGAATGCAAAAATCACCCACAGAATGATCGCGTTGATACCGTTCTTCTCGCCGTACCATAAAAAATGCGCCGAGGATAATGAAATGGTCAGTAATAGAGTTACGTTTATGACTGAGATCTTACGCATGGATTTTCGCTCAACGTATTGAAAAAAAAATGTCCATAGGGCAGGCACAATAAATACGCCTACCATCCTAAAGTTCATAAATGGGACAACAGATGCATGCGTACCACCAAGTCCATAACGCATTTCCCATGCTGGGCCTGACATCTCAGTTAAAGGCCGCTCATAATCAAAAATATCAGCTACAAAACCAGGCAATAAAGAAAGGAGAATGTTGAGATAGTCTTCGCCCCACTTCATGCGCAAGAGGCCATAAATGTGATCACCAGCAACGCTAAGTGGTGTGAGGAGAGCGGCAGACCATGTTCCGTGCAACATATTAGACAAACCCAAAGTGCCCTCAAAGAACATTTCCATTATAAGCTGAATAGCGAATTCTAAATCTTTGCCTGTAAGTGCACTACGGAGAACACCGATGATCATCGAGGTAGCAACAAGGATGAAAACCCAAATGACTATTTTGAAAAAAGAAGTTTGCCGATTGACGTTGCGCAGCAAATTGACGTTGCGCAGCAAAAAGCCTCGAAGCCAATAGTATTTCACTATTGCCAAAGAGAAAACCCATGGCACAGCCGCACGATCGCCACGAAGTAGCTGTAACCAAATAACTATGTAAGCAACACTAGCAAGAATAATTGCCCATTTTAGATCTCTTCGAATTTTGCGTTGATCGATCAATGCATCAACAAAAGCAAAACTGAGAATTACGTAAGACATCATCCAAGATGAAGAAAAATTCCAATTCTGCGAAATAGAATCTGAAGCTGTATAGACTTCAACAAATATTGAATCTTTGGGGGCTGTTACGTAAGAAAGAGCAATACCAACAAAAAGCCAAAAAAACCAAATTGGAAAAGAGAGACTATGATATTTACGCCTGCTTCCGTCTGCGTTAAGACCATGATCTCTTTCAATGAACTTGTTTGTAAGCGAGCCCACAAAAGCAATACCCAAGGCCCCCGTAGCCACAATCATTGCTGTTAGTTCGATAACCTTTTCTTCTAACATATAAGGGTTGACAGCTAACCCCCAGAGTCTAGAAGGATTGCTGTTAAAGTCAAACCACAGGTAAGGCGGGATATGGATAAATGGCAATAAATATACTGCGAGCAACAACGCTATCAACGCGCCAATACGCTTTGCCCTCAATTGGCGGATAAAATAAATAACAACAAGCACCATGAGTGCAACCGACAAGCCGATGGAAAAATAGACATCCGCGTGAAACAAAACCACAGAGAGGATGCCAAGCGCCAGAAAGACCAACGGAGCGATCTGGAGTTGAACCCTATTGGCCCGCCTTGCAGGCATGGCAATAGCAATTGAGCTTGATTGATTTTCCTGAATTGGATTAATCATCGCTACCGAAACAAAAAATTATGCGTTTCAAACGACGCTTCACCATTTGCAGCCGCCAAAACAGTTTCTAAATTAACAACAGCCTTCTTAGCGTCCGCAGAAACAGCAGAATACCCTCGCTCGAAAAACTGCTCGAACGTTGCGACAAGGTTTGGATTGACGGTGACACCAGACGGCTGGTGGATGGTCGAACCGATCTCGACTATCCAGATCGGCCTTGGCTCATGACGCAAGCTGTTTGTCGCACCTTGCAACACGGCGTACTCCGCACCCTCAACATCCACTAGGATCAGCGCTTGCCTACCCTGCAACGACGAGCCAAGGATACGATCAAGCGTCAACACGGGCACCTGCGTGACATAGGACTCCGGAATACCCGCCCAGCCCTTGATGAGAGACGCTCCTGTCCCCCCCCCCCACATTTTCAGCACATCAGCTTTCGCGCCAAGTGCAACGGGGAATATCTCGGCCTGCTGCGCCCACCCATTTTCCGTGATGTTGCGCATCAGGTAGTGCAAATTACGGGCAATCGGCTCCACGGCGGTCACGGGCTTACCGAGGCTGAGCGCGTGACAGCAGTAATAGCCCACATTGGTGCCGACATTGACGAGAATATCGACCTCCTGAAGTAGTCCCCTGACCAGTCGGGTTTCCTCAGGCTCGAACGTGCCCGACGCCATGGCAGGATGCCCAGCGAGTGAGAAGCCCCAAGGGGTTTCGATTGCAGAACTGTTCCGATCTAGCAGATCGCGGTTATTGCGATAGAACTGTGCCGTGCGAGGGAAGCGCTCGACGATGCTTTTGAGTGCATTTCTGATCATTTAGTAGTCTCCTGTGACTCTTTTACCGCCACACACTGCCAACCAAAGCAAGCCAAGTCCTCTGCTATTCTCTTGGCGCGCAAGGAAAAGTAGGCAACACCGAGCATGCCGTACAGATAGGCCAGCGGCCAAGCCCAGTTGCCGCGCTGACGCTCAAGGCCACCCAAGCGGGTAACCTCCTGACGCAACAGGGCATACCAATCACCATTGGCAACGAGTTCGTGAATGTCGAAACCCCGCAAGGCAAGGTGGTGTTCATACCAATACTTGGAAAAACCCGAACAGAAGTGGTACGGGGCCATGTGCACGACCGATCCGAAAGGCGCGGTGAGGATCAAGGTGCCGCCGGGTTTGAGCAGGCGAGCGAACTCGTCAAGGGCGTGTGTGGGTTCGGGGACATGCTCCAGTACCTCACTGCAAAGAATGGCGTCGAAGCTGGCATCCGGTGCCGGTATTTCGGCGATGTCGCTGACCAGATCAATCCGCGAGGTATCCCAGCCTTCGGTTTGCAACCCTTCGTCCGGGTGCCCCCCCCCGCCGTGGTACTGACAGAAATCCTGAGAAACGTAGTCCAGATGCGCGCAGTACCTACGATTCTTTAGCTCGCCGGCGCCCGCATCGAGCAAACGCGCACCTTTTGGTAACGAGGAGAGGACTTGCTTCAGCCAGGCTTGGCGGGTTTCTTCATTGATGTTCTTAATGATCATGGCATTACTTCCTTAGGTAGTGGTGATTTTTGAAGTGATCGAGTAGATGGGTTCATCGGTAATCATTCCGATTTCCACCGTTATTTCTCGCTACCTGATTCTAGATTTTAGCCCTCTCTTCTGGAATAATACGGTTGGTTTGAACGATTACGTTCATTGATAAAACCAACCAAAGAGTTTTCAATTATGATTATTGAGGCTAAAGTATACACCTGTCGTAAATGTCAGAGCAAAGATCTCGTTAAAAATGGCACAAATGCGTCCGGTAGCTCGCAATATCATTGTAAAACCTGTGGTGCCTATGGCGTACTTGAGCTCAAAGAACGCTCGACGGAAGAAAAGAAAGAACTCATTATAAAAGTTTATCAAGAAAGATCCAGTATGCGCGCGATTGAACGGACTTTTGGGGTCTCTCGCCAAACATTGAGTGTTTGGTTAAAAGAAAAGGCGAATGACCTCCCACCCCTTGAAGAGACGCTACAACCTGTTGATTCGAAAAAGATTCCTGTGCTGGAGCTGGATGAGTTGTGGTCCTTTGTCTTCCGTAGCAAAGACAAAGTTTGGGTCTGGATTGCCATGAATAGAGAGACCCGAGAAATCGTCGCCTATGCCTGCGGTGATCGCAGCGAAGACACCTGTCAAATACTCTGGGATCGCGTACCATCCGCTTATAAAGAAGCCATTGTTTTCAGTGATTATTGGAACGCGTATCAAGCCGTCATTCCGAGCGAGCAACATCGCCCTGTGGGTAAAGAAACGGGGGAAACGGCTCATATTGAGCGTTGGAATAATACCTTACGGCAACATTTGGCACGCTTCGTACGTAAGACGTTGTCTTTTTGCAAATGTATTAAAATGCATGAGATTTGTTTAAAACTCTTCATACACCGATATAATACCGAATTATTGCCGATTGTTGGCTAGATATCACTTCAAAAATCACCACTACCCTTCCTTACGATGTAATCACCAAGCACCAAAACATCTACAGCACCATGTAGATATGAACGAATGGCATCTTCGGGAGTGCATACAATTGGTTCTTCATGCATATTAAAACTGGTATTTACAATTGCTGGAAGGCCAGTGAGCTTGCGGAACTCATCAATTACTGACCAGTAAAGTGTTTCTTTCCCTTTGTAAACTACTTGTGGGCGCGCCGTGTTATCAATATGTACCACTGCTGCCAGTCTATCAATCCATTCCGGATTCACATCATAGGTGATTGTCATAAATTGAGACGCGTGTTCTGATTTTCCACCACCTGAGAACAAGTCATTCTTGTACTCCTCCAATACAGAAGGTGCAAAAGGCATGAACTCCGTTCGATTGAGGCGCTTATTAATGACCTGATTCATCTCCCGACGACCTGGATGTAGGAGAATACTGCGATGCCCTAGTGCTCTAGGACCGAATTCCATCCGCCCCTGAAACCACCCAACAATTACACCATCTGCCAATAGCTTGGCAGTTTCCTGTGCGAGATTTTCAGCTTGCTTCGTGACGTGCAGGTTAGCATCCTTGCAGGCAGCCAGTATTTGATCACCGTTAAATTTTGGACCTAGATAAACATTTTCCAAAGGGCGGCTTGATATGGTTTTTTGAGAATTAAGTTGAAGGTATGCAGCACCAACTGAAAGGCCGCCATCTCCCATATCAGGAAAAATCCATACTTTCTTAGTTTCAGGAATGGCCTCTATCTGCTGATTTAGTTTCACATTGGCAAAAATTCCTCCGGCCAATGCAACATGCGTCAGACCGGTTTTGTTAACCAAGTCCGAAACCCATGCCGTAACAGCTCTTTCCAGTTCAATCTGAGCAATCGCAGCGATATCCTCCGGTCTGAAATTTTTCCCATAGTATTTGCCAACCAGCCTTCGAAAAGCCTCGTATGAAGGATATACCGCTTCATTGTTCAACAAGCAACGAAGCTTATCTGTAAATGATATATAATTTCCATCATGCAAGTAAGGGTTAAGGAAAGACTTTGAGTCAGTCGTGTATTGAAGTAATTGGCCACCCAATTGCTTAACATGTGATGTATCTCCATATGAGGCAAGTCCCGTAAGCTTCCCTTCATGCCGCCCCACCTTGTATCCAAGCAAACGTGTTGCCCATGCATACATATGACCCGGTGAATGAGGCAACGAGGTCGAAGAGATCTCAGTCCATACTCCGTTGATTACAGTATGTGCAGTGGCACTACGCCCATCCCCTGCACCATCTGCCGTAATAACAAGCGCATCATGGTACCCTGAGGTGTAATATGCACTTGCCGCATGACATAGATGATGATCAAAATAGGTAATTGAAGCGGGGACGATACCGATATCAGCGAGGTGCTTACGAATTATTGGTTCAGCGTTGATTTTTTTCTCGACCCAAAGCTCATCGACCAGCTTCGGTTATTAAAGATGTCGTAATATGGTACCCCATCATCGAATATAAACTGCTGATACCGCAATTCCATCCTTTTCCATGCGCGCTCCCTGTTAGCAATGGCAATATGGTAATTTCCGGGCTCAATGGTTATTAATGCGTTAGACGGCCAACCGGTAAAAACCTTCTTTCGATTGAAGCGTTCCTCCCCAACTACGAAACATAAATTGCCTTTATCTTCTAGCAGACAGATTGACGCATCATGACCTGCGTTTATACCTAATATCTTCATAATTTATCCTTTAACAAACTGGCATCTTGACTCTTGAGGTAGCCCATCTTTGATGGCTCAGGGAAGTGTTTTGGTGTCAGTTTCAGAATTACAGCGGAAATTTCTGCGTAATAGCGGCCATCATGGAGGTTGTGTTTGTTCTTCATTGGCTAATTTCTCCTTTCTGCTGTTGATGTAACGATTATTGCAAGGCTATATACGCGCTCCAAAGCATGTATACCACTGAGAAAATCACCAAGGCAGCAATAACGCCGCTGACGCCATACCACCAAGCACCCAGGACATTTGCCCCAACTCCGATAAGCGCAGTTCCTATCTTCATCTGTAGTAACGATTGAGTGCGGATTTCCGACATCAGCTTAAGTGATAGCATTTGTCCGGTTGCGAAGGATCCTCCAGCAAGTAATACCCAGGGTAAATAGTGGGAGATATCACGAAAGGCCTCCGCAACCAACCACTGGAATATCCACTCGTGCAACAACCAGGCGCATGAAAAAGCCATCCCTGTCAGCACCAGACAGATCAGTGAGATGCGCCACGCCATGCTGTGCACAGTGGCGTTACGGGCATGATCATCAGCAGCGCCGGATCTTTGATATAAAATTGGCCCGACGAAAGTCATCAGTAGGCCTGTGAGCATGATGATAGGGGTATAGCTAAGTTGGTACAAAACCGTGTATTGACCGACTTCCTGGGTTGAAGCAAACGCCTCCAATGCCCATCGATCCGAAGCCTGTTGACTCCATGTAAAAATGCCCCAGATGGAGAATGGCCAACCGAACCCCCAAACCTGTAGCGTCCAGTTCTCATTGCCTTCTTCACGATCGTGAGACACACTTTGCCGGTGCATCAGTCGCTTTAGAAAAACGATCTGTGAGCCGGTAACAACCAAGACAGAGAGGGTATAGCCAATCACTACCGTCGTGCCGGCCGCGCCTAGCCAAAGCATCATCCCCACCACCAACCCGATTTTCAGCCAGGCATCAATGCCGCTATGCAGGGCGACTACCGGGCGCTGGCGTGCTGCATTCTGTACCCCATTTAGGGCGCTGTTATAAGAAGATAGGATTGAGAACACAAAGACTGCAATGGCCAACCCCATCCATCGGCTTTGGCCTACGGCCACGAGACCGCTGATCAAGACGATTGCCATGAGGATGACAACTAAGGTGGCGTATGTGAGCAACCGCCAAGATGCTTGAAGGTAACCTCCAAGGTCGCCCTTTTCTGCCGCGATGGAATAAATGCGTCCAATGCCGGCAATGATCCCACCCATCACGACCTGATTTACCAGGGTAGCGATGGTCAATCCGAGCGCCAGTTCGCCATACTCTGCCGGATCAAGATACTCCGTCAGCATCCGGACGAGAACGAACGCACCGAGAACACTGGCTATCTGCCCAACAAGAATCCACCCACCCTCTTTTGCAAGTCGATTGATGCGAGCGCGCTGCGTGTTCCAGCGGTGGAGGATGTTAGTGACCATTCCTCTCTGTCGGGTCCCGGATGATTACATAGGATCTAAGATCGGGTCATTATTGCGTGCCAGAGAGGTCATGGAGCTACTGGTGACCATCTCTGTAGCGGAGAACACACAATGAACATCCACTTGCATACCAATGCGACCACGACCCCGAAGACCCGCCAGTATATTCAGGTATCCAACCAGTCCGTCACGCAACTCGCCGATGAGTTGGGCGTGAGTGAGGATACCATCCGCCGCTGGAAACGCCGTGACAGCGTTGCCGATGGTTGCCACACGCCGCACCGCCTGCAGACCACGGCGACATGTGAATACAACAGCTTATAGCTGCTGTCATAGACCGGGCCACGGCCCGCCAGGGTGGATGCACTTTTCTGCGTCACCCTACTGCCACAACCCACAAGTATCAATCACGATCTTTTCCCGCAACGCCTGTCGAGACATTTTCTGAAACGCCCTGTGCGGGACTAGCCCGAGCACGATATCCGCCTCTGCCAGTGCTTCATCCACACCGCAAAGCCGGACATCGGCTACGGCCAAGGGTGTCGGCAATGTTTCGATGTGGGGCTCAATAGCGAGTATACGTCCACCCCCTTCTCGGGCCAAGCGCAGCGCGATCTCGACGGACGGGCTCTCGCGCAGGTCGTCGATGTCTGCCTTGTAGGCGAGGCCGAAGCAAGCGATGGTCGGATGTCGGAGGCGGGCAGCCTCGACGCCCACCTCGGCAACCACGAACTCCGGCTGGGCGGTGTTGACCTCGCGGGCGACGTGGATGAGTCGGCTCTGCTCCGGCGCGGAGTGAATAATGAACCAGGGGTCGACGGCGATGCAGTGCCCGCCGACGCCGGGTCCAGGGCTCAGAATCTCGACCCGGGGATGGTGGTTGGCCAGCCGGATCAGCTCCCGGATATCGACGCCTAAGTGGTCGCAGATCCGGGATAGCTCGTTGGCCAGGGCGATGTTGACATCACGGAAGCTGTTCTCGGTGAGCTTGGCCAGCTCGGCGGTACGGCTGTCGGTGATGAGGAACTTGCCGGTGACGAACTGGCGGTAGAAAGCCGCGGTGGCGGTAGATGTCTCATCGATGCCGCCGACGATGCGGTCGTTGGCGACCAGCTCGTGGATTGCGTCCATTGCTCTGGGTCGCTGCGTTGGGTCAGCAGCCAGTCGGCCAGCTCGCGGGCTCACACAAGTAGCCGGTTTCACCCGTGCGGTGATAATCCTGCAGCAAGCCCAGAATGAACAGACCGACCCCTTTCGGATTACGCCGCTTCGGCACCCCCAGCACAGGGCGGAAATTGATAGGCGAGCGTTTACCGAACTGCAACCAAGCCAACCGTACCCACTCATTGCCGTAGAGCGGGCTCGATTGCAACAGGTGACTGTTCAACAGGTCGAAAGGATCGTAGCCGGCAAACCCCTCGCGACGAACTGTATCCAAAAGTCGCGTGTTCAACTCGATAATTTCGTCCATTATGACTTAAGTTGCGGTTCGGCAGACAGGACCCGTAGGGTGGGCTGTGCCCACCAGTGTTGTGCCTACCTGGTGGGTACAGCCCAATGCCATTAAGTTAGCTGTTGGCCGCTTGCCGTGGTGGGTCGGAATACGAAAGAGAAAACGATGAATCGCGCGAAGCGGCGCGAATCCATTCGTGAGGATTCGCGTGATTCGTCGTTTTTTCGCTTACTTTGCCGACCGGTAACGCTTAACTTAATGGCATTGCCGTAGCGTACTACGGCGAAGGTCGTCTTGTGGCCGCCGGCCATGTTGTTGGCGGCCACGAAGAGTTTATCGGATGCGAGCTTGGTGGCACCATAGAGGTTGATGGGGGTCGCGGCCTTGTCCGTAGATAGCGCAATGACCTTCTCGACCCCGTTGACAAGGCAGGAGCGGATGAGTTTTTCAGCGCCGTAGACATTGGTCTTGATGCATTCGGTCGGGTTGTACTCGGCCGCCGGGACTTGCTTCAGGGCAGCGGCATGGATCACGTAGTCGACCCCGCGCGTTGCCTGCTCCAGGCGCTCATAGTCCCTGACGTCACCGATGAAGTAACGCATGCAGGGTGCGTTGAATTCCTGCCGCATCTCGAACTGCTTGAGCTCGTCGCGCGAGAAGACGATTAACCGGCGAGGGTCACAATGCTCCAGGACCGTTTTTGTGCACTGCCTGCCGAAGGATCCGGTGCCGCCGGTAATAAGAATCGACTTGTCGTTAAACACTCACTGCGTCCCTATCGTAGCTTGTCGTTACCAGTACACAATATCTTATACCCTAGTTGTCATGCTCCGGATGATTGCATAAGATTCAAGGTTAGGTCGCTCTTGTGCGGATAAAGGGTCAGGTCTTCCCTTTTGCTCCGCCCCCTGTCGCAAGCGTTTTCAATTAGGCTCATCGACTGCTTTTGAATGTCGGTTACGGGCGCCGGTCGCCGGCGGTTGGCGTGGACCGTGCCTGACGCAGGGCACGCAACCAAGCGGTGCCGTCGGGGCAGGCGAGGAGTGCATCGCCGAGATGCTGCAGCTGTAGAGGATCGACAATCGCTGCCAGGAGCGGCTCGGCCTGCGCGGCAATCGCGGGACCGAAGCGGTGGCGGGCTTGGCGGGCGAGTAGGTGGCGCGTCTCTTGGCGGCCTTGCTCCAAGCCCTGCTCCAGACCCTGCTCCAGACCCTGCTCCAGACCCTGCTCCAGACCCTGCTCCAGACCCTGCTCCAGACCCTG
>NZ_FLUY01001366.1 GCF_900092655.1 Candidatus Thiosymbion oneisti | reverse complement strand
GCGGCCAGCTCGATGAGGCCCTGCGCATCCGCACCCAAGAAGAGCTGCCGGTCTATGAGCGCCTCGGCGACGTGCGTGAAAAGGCGGTGACCCAAGG
>NZ_FLUY01000002.1 GCF_900092655.1 Candidatus Thiosymbion oneisti | reverse complement strand
CGCTTCCGAGGCCCAAGAGCGCTCCCTGCAGATTCGCCCGCGAATTCTTTCACAATCTCTGGAGCGTGGGAACGAGCCATTAGGGCATCGTGGCCGCTCATTCGCTCCATAACTTGTTGTTTTAGATTGCAATAATGTGGGGATACCTCAGGGTCCATTCCCTTTTACGACACCCTCCACCGGGTGGCGGAACAAAGATGGATCGAAGGGCCTCGCGGCGTCGCACGGCGGCGAAATCCGGGGCGTCGCTTCCTTGGATTTGCCGCGCAACGCCCACGGAGCCATCGAGCCACTCACCGTTTCCTATGGCCGCCGTGAGGCCGTGGCTGCTTCGAGTACCCGAGGAGGGTCATTCCGGTAGCGGGAGGCAAGCAAGTTAGAGTAGACGCCTTTCCGTGGTTGCGTGCGGAACGAGCGAGCTTTTCCGCGCTGACTGACCTGCCGCCGTGGCGCCCGATCGACCGGAAGCCATGGTGTCCAAAGAGATACGTCGATCCACTTCCCGCCGTGAGGATCAGGTCACACTCGCCTTCCGCGGCGCGGGCGATGAGAAGCTGCACGCGAGGAATCGCGTCCGCGATGTTGCGTGCGGTTACCGTGACCTGCTGCCCCACGATCGGGGCCAAGTTGGAATCGAAGGCCAACAGAAAGTCCTCGACCGCCCTTCTTTCCCGAAAGCCGATCTCCGGGTCGTTGGAGAACCCGCCGGGATTTCCCGGGTCCGAAGGTGGTTGCGGCGCGACGAATCGAAACAGGGTTGTCGAAATAAACCGCTCAATGGTGTCGATCGTACCGTCATGCTGGAACCCAAAGCCACGAATCTGTCTGCCCATGTGATTGTTCGCCCCGTCCTCGTTGTCGGATAGCAGCTTCGAGATCGGCGCCATGCCGAACATTCCGACCTTCTGGTACAGGTTTCTAACAGTGCGGAATCTTCATGGTCTGAGGTTCGAATTCGAAGCTATAGCTTCCATCCGTACCGAAGAATCCGGGATGTCGAACTCCGTGCTCCGCGTTTCCGTCTGGGTCGAGAGGATGACAGCCGTTGCAGGCAAAGAACCTGTCGGAGATTCTGTCGAAGTAGAAGTCATGACCGAACTGTTGCGCGTCCGTCAGCGAGTTGTCGAGGTTTTTCACCGGATTCGGCGGATAGGTAAGATCCAGCACGAACTCGGAGAACTTGCGAAACTGCTCACTGGTGAGCGGCTGGTCGTTTCCGTTTACGCCAACGAACGCCCCATTGAACTGCCGGAGCGCGGCCTTCTCATCGAAGCTTCCCGAATTAGGCTGATGGGACGCCTCGTCGTTGCCTCCGGTCCTGTCACCCCGCCAATGCATGGGGCCATGGTTGTCCAGGCCGCGCAGGCTCTGTGTCGTCATCGGTCCCTTCAGCGGTCGGAAGTGGACGGATGCCTCCATCCCGGCCGTTTCGGGAGTGAGCGTGAACGGGCCGGGGTTGTTAATCTCGGAGATATCCGGATCACCGAGATCCCAAGCGAGGCCGTCGAGGTTGCCGAAGACGTGACAACCCGCGCAGGAGTGATCGCCGTTGGCGCTGGTCAATTGCGCATCGTAGAGAAAGCGCCTCCCTTCCACGATGTGTCTGGGCTCGGGATTGAAAAACGCGAAGCTTCCCACCTCGGCCCCGGCTTCGAGGTCGACGACGGAAATGGCGTTGTTGAAGCGCGTCATGACGTACATGAGCCCCTTCTCTTCGTCGATGGCAAAACCGGAGGGACCACCGCCCGAAAGGGAGATTTGCGTGTTCTCGTTGGGCTCGAAGGAGTCATTCCTCAGTTTTCTGGTACGGAATACGCCGATCTTGTCGGAACCAAAGGCGGCGACGAAGAGATAGCGGCCGTTGGCGGGGAACTGAAGTCCCATGGGCAAGGCAAGGGCCTTGGCCTTGTTTTGGGGCGAGGGCGCATCGCAGCAGGGGACGTCGTGGTCGATATGCTTGTTGAGGTCGCGATGAAGCACATTGCCGTTCGGCTGGAGAATCGAGATGCGGTTTTCGAGAAACCGGCCGCGAAGCGAATGTCCCGCGAAGTACCCCTCGCCTTCGAAGCGCTCTTCGTTTCTGGCATCGGTGTTGGTAACGAACACCTCACCGGTCGCCGGATGAACGGCCATGTTGAAAAGGACGGTACCCACCCCGGCGTAGCTCTCCGACGCGGAGACCGTGGGGACATGGGTTCGGTTGTCGATAACGAAGACATCCTCGTCGGGAAGGGAGAAATAGACATGCTCATCCCAGGTTCGCCCCAATTCGTCCCGCCAGTGCTGCCCGTCGTATTTCACGATGAGGCTGGTCGGGGGCTGAAGGACTCCTTCGAAATTGGTTGTCGGCTCGGGCAGACCCTGGGTGTTGGTCACCACCTCCTCCGGAATTACGGTGGTGCCATTGCCGGTCAGAAAGCCGGCGGCATAGACCCGTGATCCATCGGGGCTGGCGGCAAGCGCACGCGGGGTGTCGGTAAACAACGTCAAGATGGTGAGGGGCTCGCCGCCGGCGACATCGGACTTCCAAGCCTTTTTCGCTTCAAAGACCCAGATGTCCGCTCGCCCTACCCCGGGTTCAGTGAACTGGGGATCGTGGGGGATGTTTTGACCCCTGTGGGCCGTGGTGATGAACGCCTTCTTGCTTTGTCGTCTGCTTTTCGCGAATACAATGTCGCGGGGCTCATCACCGACGTATAGCGTGTTGGCAACATGCCAAGAGCCGCGTCGGCGCCCGGAATCGTCTCTTTTGCGCAGGATGCTGACGCTGTCGGAGAGGTGATTGACCACCCAGACCTCCGAACGGTTGCGCACGGCGACCGCGACGGGCTCCAAGCCGACGCGAACGGAATCGACATGCTGCAGGCCGCGGCGCCCGATCTTCAAGATTTCGAGCGTGCCTGCAGGGGTGTTTACAGCAAACAGAAACCGCTTGTCCGGTGAAAGGGCGACGGGCCTCACCTGACCTGATTCAAAATGCGTAAAAGCAGTCTGGGTAACTGACATTTCTTCGGCAAAAGCAGGTCCCAATACAAGCGCAGTGGCAAGAAACAGGAAAAACGGAACCGTAGTCATGACCATAAAATCACCTCCCAATTTCATATTGGAAATATCCGTACTTGAAGAAAAGCTGAGGTATACCGCGTCAACCTACTTGGTGCCGACGTGGATGGATATCTCGCCAGAACTTCTGTACCGCTCATAGTCACACTGATACGACTTGTTTAGATCGTTCATCCGCCAGATTTCCTGCCATTTTTCGAATACCTTTTCGGGCCTTCCCTTTTCCACATCGAACCGACGATAGTTGGACGCGGGTATTTCAACCGCTGAGCACTCATCCGGTAGCTGTTCAGTATCTTGTACTGGCAACCCAATGAGAAAAGTATATTCGCCTTCGTTGCTTACTCCCTTATGTTCGAAATCCGTGTAAACAGCGAAGACATCGTCAGAGGTAGGATTGGGAATTTTTGCAGGCACTTGCTCTGAGAAGAAACGCTGCCATAGGGAAGGGATTGTTTGGGCTGCTTCCTGATTGTTGGTACGAATCGCAATACCTGCAACAACGCACGCGTATGAATCGATTTCTTGCATGGTGATTACCTCGTAAAGGATACTAAGGAACGTTGAAATCTAGTAGTCAGTCAACCATCTATTGATGTATACTAAGTTGATATCAATATTTCGGTTTTTCATTCAACCGATAATCTCGAAATTCGCCGTCAGCAATGACCGTAATTCACGGTGATAGTTGCGCGGATTCCGGAAGAATTCCTCACACGCTGACTTGAATTCGTCGAACGTTTCATAATACTGGTTATACAGCACTTTCTTTTTCAGAAATTTCCATAATCGCTCAATCAAATTCAGGTTCGGCGCATACGGGGGGGAGAAACATGAGCTGGATGCGGGAGGTCTTCAAGTAATTGTCAGGTCCCAAGAGGTTGCGGTCCTGCGCCGGGTCGATCTGAGCATCCGTGCCGGCGAACGGGTGGCGATAGTCGGCGCGTCCGGCTCGGGCAAGAGCACGCTGCTGCACTGCCTGGGGGCCTTGGAGCGGCCTTCGGCCGGCAAGGTCTACTGGGAAGGGCAGGACGCGGCCTCCCTATCGGAACGCACG
>NZ_FLUY01000400.1 GCF_900092655.1 Candidatus Thiosymbion oneisti | reverse complement strand
TTGATCTCCAGTCCCATCCACCCTTCCGCGCTGGCTTCGACCCAGTCCCCTAGGCACTTCCCTTGATGACGCGCCAAGATGATCAAGTCATCGGCATCTCCCACCAGCCGCGCGCCAACCCGCTGGGCCGCTCCTTCCCGGTCATGGCAGCGGTTGTCCATCCAGTGCAGATACAGGTTGGCTAACAGCGGGCTCATGACGCCCCCTTGCGGGCTGCCGACCCGCCGTTTGACCTTCCGCGGCCGCTGATGCCGAGCCTTCGGTTCTTCCATGAGCGG
>NZ_FLUY01000297.1 GCF_900092655.1 Candidatus Thiosymbion oneisti | reverse complement strand
CCCCGTGGCTGAGGTTCGATGCGGCCGCGCCGCTTTGCCGGCGCACTCCAAAGCAGTCCGGAATCCATAAAGAGCCATTCCGAGACTATCTCCGCCGGCAATGTAGGTTGGGGTGAGGAACGAACCCCAACATCGGACGTTGGGGTTCGTTCCTCACCCCAATCTACGAGCCACCGCTTGAAAATTTACCACCATCGTTCGAAGTTTATTGGAAAACCAACCTGTGACCGATTACAAAGATACCCTGAACCTTCCTAAGACCGCCTTCCCCATGAAGGCCAACCTCGCCCAGCGTGAGCCCGCCATCCTCGCGCGGTGGGAGGCCATGGACCTGTACGGCCGCATCCGCCAGGCCGCGGCGGGTCGGGACCGGTTCATTCTCCACGACGGCCCACCTTATGCCAATGGAGAGATCCACATCGGCCACGCCGTCAACAAGGTGCTGAAAGACATCATCGTCAAGTCCCGGACCCTGGACGGCCTGGACGCACCCTACATCCCTGGCTGGGACTGCCACGGCCTGCCCATCGAGCTGGAGGTGGAAAAGAAACAGGGTCGGCCCGGCGCCAAGCTCAGCCCGGCCGAATTCCGTCGCGCCTGCCGCGCCTATGCGCAGCGCCAGGTGGAGGATCAGCGCAAGGATTTTAAGCGCCTCGGCGTACTCGGGGATTGGGAGCACCCCTACCTCACCATGGATTTCGGCTGCGAGGCCGACATCATCCGCGCCCTGGGGCGCATCATCGCCAACGGTCACGTCCAGCAGGGCTACAAGCCGGTACATTGGTGCACCGACTGCCGCTCCGCCTTGGCGGAGGCGGAGGTCGAATACGCCGATAAGGTCTCCAGCGCCGTGGACGTGCGCTTCCGGGTGCCGGACGAGGCATCCCTGTTCGCCCGCTGCCGCGACCTATCCGCCGACCAGGGAGACGGCCCTCTGGCGGTGGTCATCTGGACCACCACCCCCTGGACCCTGCCCGCCAACCGGGCCGTTGCCCTCAATCCTGAGCTGGAGTACCTGGTGGTGCAGACCCAGGGCGAGCACGGGCGCGAGCGCCTGATCCTAGCCGAGGGGCTGCTGCGCGAGACCATGGACCGCTACGGCATCGAGGACTACCGCGTGCTCGGTTACGGTCGCGGCGATGCCTTCGAAGGGATCGGGCTCCGGCATCCCTTCTACGACCGAGAGGTCCCTATCATCCTGGGCGAACACGTGACCCTGGATGCCGGCACCGGCGCCGTCCACACCGCCCCCGGCCATGGCCTGGAAGACTATGTAGTCGGTCTGCGCTACGGCCTGGCCGTGGACAATCCGGTGGGCGGCGACGGCCGTTTCCTGGCGGATACGCCGATCTTTGGCGGCAAGCATGTCTTCGCCGCCGACGATCAGGTCGTCCAGGTCCTCAAGACCGAAGGGGCCCTGCTGCAAGAAGCCCGCTTGAGCCACAGCTACCCCCACTGCTGGCGCCACAAATCCCCCGTCATCTTCCGCGCCACCCCCCAATGGTTCATCGCCATGGACCGGCAGGGATTGCGCGCCGCCGCCCGCCGCGAAATCGCCAAGGTGCGCTGGGTACCGGATTGGGGCCAATCCCGCATCGATGGCATGGTGCACAACCGCCCCGACTGGTGTATCTCCCGCCAGCGGGCCTGGGGCGTGCCCATCCCCCTATTGGTTCACCAGGAGAGCGGCGAGCCGCACCCGGACACCCAGGCCCTCATCGAGCGAGTGGCGCAGCGGGTGGAGCAGCGGGGGATCGAGGCCTGGTTCGAGCTGGAACCGAAGGACCTGCTCGGCGACGCGGAGGGCGGACACTATGAAAAGGTCCGGGACACCCTGGACGTCTGGTTCGACTCCGGCGTAACCCATGCCTGCGTGCTGGAGCGCCGGGCGGGGCTGCGCGCACCGGCGGACCTCTATCTGGAGGGCTCCGATCAACACCGCGGCTGGTTCCAGTCCTCCCTGCTCACCAGCGTGGCCATGCACGACCGGGCGCCCTATACCCAGGCGCTGACCCACGGCTTCACGGTGGACGCCAAGGGCGAGAAGATGTCCAAATCCAAAGGCAATGTGGTACGGCCCCAGGACGTGATGAAGACCCTGGGGGCCGACATCATCCGCCTCTGGGTGGCGGCCACCGACTACCGGGGCGAGATGAGCGTCTCGGACGAGATCCTCAAACGGACCGCCGATGCCTACCGCCGCATCCGCAATACCGCCCGCTTCCTGCTGGCCAACCTGAACGGTTTCGATCCCGCCGCGCACCTAGTCGCCCCTGCCCACATGCTCGCGCTCGACCGCTGGGCGGTGGACCGGGCCTATCGGCTCCAGGAAGCGATCATCCGGGCCTATCGAGACTACCAGTTCCACCTCATCTACCAGAAGATCCACAACTTCTGCGTGGTGGACATGGGTGGCTTCTACCTGGACGTCATCAAGGACCGCCAGTACACCACCCAGGCGGACGGGCTGCCTCGGCGCTCTTGCCAGAGCGCCATGTATCACATCATCGAGGCCATGAGCCGCTGGCTGGCGCCCATCCTCAGCTTCACCGCCGAAGAGATCTGGCAATATCTGCCCGGCGCACGCTCAGACTCGATATTCCTCGAAACCTGGTACCAGGGGCTCTTCGATCTGGACCCCGACGCTCCCCTCGACGGGAGGGTGTCGCAAAAGCCCCTCTCCCGCCGGGAGAGAGCTTGCCCCGAGCGCAGCGAGGGGGCTTGGGGAGAGGGGATCAAAGAGGGAAGATCGGTGCCTTTTGCAATGCCCTCCGACCGGGACCTGTGGGACCAGATACTGGCGGTACGAGTCACCGTATCCAAACAGCTAGAAGAGGCCCGCAAGGCCGGCGCCATCGGCTCCTCCCTGGACGCCGAGTTAGACCTCTATTGCAGTCCCGACCTGGCCACGACCCTATCCAAGTTGGAAGACGAGCTGCGGTTCGTCCTCATCACCTCCTACGCCCGAGTCCATCCCCTGCAAGACCGACCCCCAAGCGCCCGTGACACCGACCTGCCGGGCCTGGCAGTAAAGGTCACGCCCTCCGATCACGCCAAATGCGTGCGCTGCTGGCATCATCGTGAAGACGTAGGGGCCGATCCGAACCACCCGGATCTGTGCGGGCGTTGTGTGATCAATGTTGCGGGGAAGGGGGAGATAAGGCGGTTTGCGTGATCCGTTCTACTTTGTCACATTTCAGGCTAACCAATTGATTTTAATGGATTTCGTTACCTTCACAGATTTCTTGTAAATCAGTGGGTTACCGCGTAATGTGACAAAGTAGAAATAGTAAAATCCTAATACCATTTTGTAAGCTGGATTTACACCAGCAAGCCGTTGACTGTCTGATTGCGGAGTATGGTCTCCGAACTTTCAGCCCGCGTAGGTTGGGGTGCAATGCCATTAAGTTAGCTGTTGGCCGCTTGTCGTGGTGGGTCGGAATACGAAAGAGAAAACGACGAATCGCGCGAATCTGCACGAATCCATTCGTGAGGATTCGCGTGATTCGTCGTTTTTCTCTTACTTTGCCGACCGGTAACGCTTAACTTAATGGCATTGGATTGGGGTGAGGAACAAACCCCAACGACTTTGGCTCGATAAAGTGATTCTGCTTTTTGCTACCGTTGGTGTGAAGTGTTAGCAAGAAAAGTGCAGTGTGGTCACCAGCAGCAATAAAAGGAGCGCCAAATGATAGTAAATCATCAAAATGAAAAGCTGGCAAATGCCATAATATATTTTGTTGAAAATACAAAGTCTTGTGGCAAGACAAAGCTATTCAAATTACTCTACTTTTTGGATTTTGAACATTACTCGCAAACCGGCCGTAGCGTAACAGGTTTGGATTATTATGCATGGCCAAAAGGTCCTGTTCCAGTTCGAATATTCAATGAAATAGATTCACCGAGCAATGAGCTTAAAGATGCAATCCAAGTTACCAAAAAGCAAACCTTTGACGGGAAATCAATGAATAATATTGTGCCAATCAAAGAGTTTTCTTCCGAGCATTTTTCTAAACGGGAGTTGAACCTAATTAAACAACTATCAGAGGAATATTTCGACTCGTATGCCAATGATATGATAGAAGCAACTCATCTGGAAAATCAGCCATGGCATCAAATATATGAGATTGAAGAGTCAAAGCAGGGATTGATTTCATACAAGCTGGCGCTAAAAAAATCAGAGTATGAACAAATAATCAAAAATGCTATTGAAAACGATGAATTCCAGGAGAATTACAAGTGAGCCCTGGAACGTTCCTTTTTGATGACAACTTTCGGTTTCATGATGGTAATATAGGTCAAAAGATATTCGTTCTATTGAATAACGGATCTACAGGAATCTATGTGGCGGCAAAAACCACTTCTCACGGTGATCGGTATGGCATACAGCATGGATGCCAAATCCTTGATCGTTTTCTCAATTTCTATCTTGTTCAAGGTAGTTGCTTTCTAAAGAAAAACACTTGGATACAACTCGATAGCTTTTATGAGTTTAAATCAGATAAATTGATGGAGAAAGTCATGATCGGAGAGATTAAAAGGATTGGCGTAATTGAACCTCGACAAACAATCGAATTATTAAAATGCGCAAGTCATTCCGATGATTTATCTCAATCACAGGAAACTATTGTAATCAGTTCCTTGGAAACCATCAAAGCGAGCGTTTCCCCCGAGGCTATCTGACAACATGGAGCCCCTTCATATACAAGCAGATAAAAGAGGCTTTAATCGTTACCGCGCGTGATATGGATTCGAAAGAGAGGAAAATCATGGTAAAAAGCTAAGCGACAAAGAGAAGTTTTACCGGAACAAGTCGAAAAGGCTCTTGATGGATTCCGGACTGCTTTGGAGCCCGCGTAGGTCGGGTAAGGTGCGCCTGTGGTGGCCGCGTCGGCCACAATGATTGGCACGCCGTCGCCCGACGCAAGATGGCGGACTACGCCGCGGACAAAACGCGGACAAAAGGACACCCACTTTCCCAGCCAACGCTCGAGTCCGCAGCATTCTGCATCGGTTTCGAGCAACCAGAATAATCAATGGCAACAAAAGGATAAAAACCGTTGTCTAAAACAGATAAATTGAAAGAAGAAATCGGATGGCTCAAAGTAATTTTTGGGATCCTTGTGGCTACTGATATTTCTCTTATAGCCTGGTTAGCACAAAACTATGCTAAATCAGGCGTACTGCTTTTAATCTCATGCAGTTTTGCGGTCGTAATAATCACTGTACTGGAGGACTTGTGATGGAATGGCTCGTAGTTATTGTATTTTCCATATTTATCGGCGGGCTTATTTGGGTCTCAGTTGAAGCTATAAGGCATGCGGATAAACGCCAACCGCCTGACAAGGCAAGTTCATCCGACGCTCATACCTCGCACAGCTGATTTGCAACGTCAGGCCGTGTAGATACTCTGTTCCAATGCAAGTCCAATCTGCCTCCTGATCCCCAACAAGTGAGCTCTGGTTCATCAATTGGGTTAATCAAGCAGTCGCTTCATTTGGTGTGTAGAAGCGGCTGCTCTGGAAGGGCTGACGGTTCTTGAGCATGGCCTGGATGGCATGGAGTAGCTTGCGCATGACGGCACAGATGGCTTGGAGCTTCTTGAGGCCGCGTGTTTGGATGAGGTGGTGGTAGTAAGCCCTGACATTGGGGTCATGGCGTGCGGCGCTGAGGGTGGGCATGTAAAGGGCGATGCGCAGGTAGCGGTTGCCGGCCTTGGACAGGCGTGGCTTTTTGTTGACGCTGGAGCCGGACTGGTGTTGACGGGGATCGAGTCCGGCCATGGCGACCCACTGTTTGGCACGCATGTCGTCGGGTAGCACCAGCAGCCCGCATAGGTTGGGGTGAGGAACGAACCCCAACCGACCTTTCCGGTTTGGCCGACGTTATGCTTATGCTGTTGCAAAACGCCGGCCAACACTTCTACCGGAAAACGAAGAAGGAGAGACTATGCCGACCATTTCAATGTTCTATGGCATATTGGTCTTGATGTATTTTTATGACGACAGGAAACACAATCGCCCTCACATTCATGCTGAATATGGAGAATATGAGGCATCCATTGCTATAGAAGATGGCTCAATATGGATAAAATAGTTAAAGCCATTCCCCTTGATGATTACAAAATCGAAATATTAACCAACAGTGGGGTATCAGGGATTTTTGATGTTAAGCCATATCTAAAAGGTGGCGCATTTAAGGAGTTAATCGATGTATCTTATTTTAAACTGGTGCGTCCGGCACACCACGGAATTTCATGGCCGCATGAGCAAGATTTTAGCTCGGACACTATCGTTTGGGATATCCAAAATGACTAAAAAGCCATAATCTCGGACAGCCAGCGTAGGATGCGGTGAGGAACGAACCGCATCTTGGTCTGGAAAAGGGGCAAGGTTCGCCTTGTATACGAAAGGAAAAGCAAAACCATATCAAATCAAGCAACTGTTGCAATTGATAGAAATCCACAACCTCCATATCGAGGAAGAATGATGAAAGATTACCACATCAATATATTATCATAGGGTCTAGATAACTTTAGAGTGGATTTTCTTTCAGCAGAGTCAGTATTCTATCATAGAGGTTTTCCTCGCGGTAA
>NZ_FLUY01000003.1 GCF_900092655.1 Candidatus Thiosymbion oneisti | reverse complement strand
GGAGCGGTGTGAAACAATGGCTGAAGCGGATTACGCCGAATCGGGCGCAGGTCCGCGAGCACAGGCAGCTACGCGTCTTCGGCAAGCGATTGCAAGACCCCGGTTTGTGGCATCTCAACCGGCGGTCCGTGGCGGGCGCCTTCGCGGTAGGGATGTTCGTCATGTATCTGCCGCCGCTGGGGCAACTCCTGATCGCCGCCGCCGGGGCCATTGTGTTCCGCGTCAACCTCCCCATCTCCGTGGCCCTGGTCTGGATCACCAATCCGGTCACCATACCGCCCATGTACTACTTCGCATACCTGGTGGGAGCTTGGATACTCGGGACGCCGGTGCACACCTTCAGCGTGGAGTATTGGCTCGAATGGCGCAACTGGCTGGACGTCCTCGCCCCTCTGACGGTCGGCGGATTGGTCTGCGGGGCCCTCTGCTCGGCGCTGGGCTATCTCGCGGTACAGGCCGCCTGGCGCTGGAACCTGGTACGTCGGATCCGTCTGCGCCGGACCCGCTACCGCGCCGCAGCCCCGGGGTTCAGTACCCCGTCGTCCAAACGCCAGACCTGATCCATACGCCGGGTCAAGCCGGTGTCGTGGGTAACGATCACCAAGCTGGTCCCGATTTCGGCATTGAGCGCCAGCATCAACGCATAGACCCGCTCGGCCGTATGTCGATCCAGGTTGCCGGTCGGTTCGTCCGCGAGCACGCAGGCCGGTCGCGTCACCAGGGCGCGGGCGATGGCGGCCCGCTGCCGCTCGCCGCCGGAGAGCTCCGCAGGTTTGTGCTCACCCCGATTTCCCAGACCCACCCGCTCCAGGACCTCTGTCGCCTGGGCTGCCGCCTGTGCCGGCTCCAGGCCCCGGATGAGCAAGGGCATGGCGACGTTCTCCAGGGCGCTGAACTCGGGCAATAGGTGATGGAACTGGTAGACGAAGCCCAGACTGCGGTTGCGGCGCAAGCCCCGCGTGCGTTCCGATAGGGAGGCCGCGTCCTGCCCTTCCCAGTAGACCTTGCCGGCCGAAGGCCGCTCCAAGGCCCCCA
>NZ_FLUY01000869.1 GCF_900092655.1 Candidatus Thiosymbion oneisti | reverse complement strand
ACAGCCCGTAGGTTGGGCAAAGCCGGTAGGATGTGGTGAGCGCCGGGCGCGGAGCGACCGGCGCGAACCGCATCGATGGGCGGTGAGCGCTTGCCTACTGCCTCAGAGACAACAGGGACAAGACAGGCAACCGCATCTTTGGACGGCGGCGAGCCCAAAATCCGCGTCATGAAACCTTGGCCGCTGGAGCGGCCACACCTGCGTTCCCACGCTGGAGCGTGGGAACGAGCAGAAGAAAGAAATCGGCCAATGCTCTGCGTCCTCTGTGTCCTCCGTGGTTTAAACTTCACAGACTGGCAGCTGATGCCACCGTTTGTGCGACACCCTCCTTGTAGGGTGGGCTGTGCCCACCACCACAAAAGCGGCTTCAATGAGGCCGCGTAGGCGCTGCCGAACCGGCGATTGACTTCCTGACATCCGGAGGAGATTGAAGAGCATGAGAAAGCAAAACAATCCGCTGAGCTGGCTTCTGATCCCGACCCTCCTGCTGTCCGTGGTCCCACTGGCGCTGGCGGCTGATGAATGCACGGCAGTCTATGGGAAGGGGCCGAATCGCTTCGCGCTGGCTACGGGGAGTCCGGGAGAGCTGGGACTGCTGGAAAAACTCATCGCATCCTTTAATAAAAGGCATGAGGTTACGATTTGCTGGAAAAAGGCCGGCTCGGGTAAGTCATTAAGGCTGCTCAAGGCCAAAGCGGTCGACATGGTCATGGTGCACGCGCCGGCTGCTGAGAAGCAGGCCGTCGAGGAGGGTTGGGCGACAAACAGGACGCTCATTGGGGCCAATGAATTTTATATTGTCGGCCCCAAGGCCGATCCGGCACGGATCACCCAGGCCGACAGTGCGAGCGATGCCTACGCGAGAATCGCCAAAGCCCGAGCTACTTTCCTGTCCCGGGGTGACGACTCGGGGACCCATAAAAGGGAGCTGGCTGTCTGGAAACAGGCCGGCCTGGAGCCCGCAGGTAAATGGTACATCATCACCAAGGACTTCATGCTGGCAACCCTGAAGCGGGCTAATGAGGTCAATGGATATTTCATGACGGACAGCAGCACCTGGATCGCAGGGAAAGGGGAATTGGATAATCTCCGGGTGCTCTTTCGCGGTGACCCTTTGTTGGTCAATATCTACCATGCCCTGTGTCGGCCGGAGGAGGGGCCTGGACGGAAATACGCCTCCCTATTCGTTGACTTTGTGGGGTCTGAGAACGGACAGGAGATCATTCGCACTTATGGACAGCATCGTTATGGTGAACCCATGTACCAGGATGCTTTCTATGCCCGGCAGTACGAATAGCCGTAGTCGGGTAGGTTGGGCAAAGGCGCGCTGCCGAACCGGCGCACGACCTAGGGACTGTTCTCGACGACCTGCACTGATTTGCCCTCCGCGAGACCCAGGAAACCACGGGTGACGACCCGCTCGCCGGGCTCCAGGCCCTCCAGGATCTCGATGCGGTCGGTGATGCGCAGACCTGTGCGTACCGGGCGGCGCTCGACCTGGTTCTCATCGCTCAGCAACCACAGGAACTCTCCATCCCGGTCCCGACGCACGGCACGGAAGGGTACCAAGAGCCGGTAGAGGGCGGCGATGCCCAGGGTCGCGCGGACGAACTGGCCGGCGCGGGCCCCCTCCGGGATGGGGTCCATGGCCACCTCGACGATGGCCTGACGACTGGTCCGGGCCAGGGCCGGATGGATACGCAGGATCTGGCCCTCGAAGCGATCGGGTCCCAAGGCGTCGATGCGTAGCTCCACCAGATCCCCCGGCTCGAGCTGGGGCAGTACCAGCTCCGAGGCGTAGACCTCGGCGATCAGGGATGCGGGATCGGCCAGGGTCAACAGGTGGCTGTTCTTGGTGACGAAATCCCCGGGCTCCACATGACGCTCGGTGATGACGCCGGTGAAAGGGGCCCGGATGCGGGTAAAGGTCAGGCGGGTCTCCAGCACTCGTTCCTCCGCCTGGGCCACGGTGAGGGCGGTGCGGGCCTGGGCGAGTTCGTCCTCGGAGACGGCGCGCCGCGACCGCAGGCCTTCCTGGCGCTGCAGGTCCAGCTGCTTTTGCCGCTTGGTGGCGCGGGCCTTGTCGAGCTGGGCCCGCAGCAGGTCGTCCTCGAGCCGAGCCAGAAGATTGTCCTGGGCGATCAGGTCACCCTCGAAGACCTCGAGCTCGGTAATGCGTCCCTCTTCCTGGCTGTGGATGCGCACCAGGCGGCGAAAACGCAGCGAGCCGGGGTGCTCGTGACGGGCGGCGACCGGAGCGCGTTCGGCCCTGAAGACGGTTACCAGGTGCCCCCGGGACGGCCCTTGCTGGTGGTGGGTGTGCCGGCTCTCGTCGTCTGCGCCGCAGCCGGTAAGGAGCAGAGCCAGGGTCAAGATCAGCCCCGGCCACGGCCAACCCCTTACGACCGACTCGCCCGCGCAGGGTGTCATGGGGAGCGACGGTCGCGTACCGACCTTGCGGGCACGCGGGGGGATTGGAAACCACATGGCAGGCGTCGCTACCGGGGGGTGCGGCCCGGTTCGGTGAGATCGGCGAGCCTGATCTCCGAGGTACCGGGGTATGTTGACATTCAGCTTATCCTATCCGTCCAGGTTAGCGGAAAACCACGAATTCACACGAATCAACACGAATTAGTGTGGATTCGTGTC
>NZ_FLUY01000015.1 GCF_900092655.1 Candidatus Thiosymbion oneisti | reverse complement strand
GTGGGAGCAGACCTGGTCCCGACGGAGGAGGGATCTGACGCTCCAGCGTCGATTAAGCGCCTCGGTAGGCTAACCGCCAACGCCGA
>NZ_FLUY01000390.1 GCF_900092655.1 Candidatus Thiosymbion oneisti | reverse complement strand
TATGCCCCCTCTCCCTCCGGGAGAGGGTTGGGGAGAGGGGATCAAAGGGATGAATCGCTCTACTTTTTCACTTATAAATTTACCACTACC
>NZ_FLUY01001463.1 GCF_900092655.1 Candidatus Thiosymbion oneisti | reverse complement strand
AAACACCGATTGTGATCCGTGTTTATCTGTGTCCATCCGTGGTTCTTCGGTGCGGTTCGTTTGAGAACACCCCCTAGG
>NZ_FLUY01000851.1 GCF_900092655.1 Candidatus Thiosymbion oneisti | reverse complement strand
GGGGGCTCCTGGGGAGTTGGGTGACTTTCCAGGGGCCACAATACCCTATGCATGTCCAGATCGACAGTAACTACACGCTACAACTTGTTGTCTTAGATAGAAATAATGTGGGGATATCTCAGGGTCTGTCCCTGAAGTATCCCGCCGATGACGTGCCGGGAAAACCGCGCAGCGGGTTTTCCGGTCGCTGTCCATCGGCTTGTTAGCCTACTTCCGCCCTTCCAGAATCACCATAAGGGCTCGCGTGACTGATTCGAATAGGACGATTGTCACGCGCAAGAATGATTCGAGGAATGGCCCGTAAAAAGGGATTTTGCGCACCTGACGGAGGATGTCTGCCAGAAGTTCACGCTCACGAACTCGCGCCCGAAAGACGATTTCAGAAAGCAATTCAGCATCTGGATGTGCTTCGATTTCTTTATCGAGTTCCTGAATTCGCGCCCGATATTCTCGATGTTGTCTGAGAGCGGCGACGAGAGCCTTGTCTTTCGCGACAACTGGTACTATCTCTTCTTCAATTCTCTTCTGCTCTTCACGCAAAAATAGCGCAAGGCTCGCCTTCTTTACGAGGATTTCCATTTCCTCCTTGGTTCTTGTCAATTCATCTAGCTCGGAATGAGCTGCGACCTTTCGCGACTCAAGCTCCTCGACTTCCTTTGCGGCCTTGGCTGCCTCTTCGATGCTTTCCCATTCGATGTTCTTGACGTCTGCCCGTGAGAGTGGAGGCCGGATAAAGGCTACCAATCCGACAATGGACGCTAGTCCGCCAACGATCGCGGCGATTGAAAAGTACGTCTCCCGAGGAAGGACAGACAATTGAACTGCCAGCCACCCGAGAGGAAAGTACAAGATGCTAGTCAAAATTAGGGCGGCGATTAGGCGTCTGTTCATCAGCGCTTCCGAAGGCTAACGTTAGCCTCAGCCGCCGCCCAAAGCGCTGCGAGCGAAGCGAGCGGCACTTTGGGCGGTCGGCTGCAGGCTTTTGTTAGCGCTATTGCGAAGGTCGTGTATGATGGTGCTTATGCCACTTTCTTTCCGCACCAAGCTCTCCGATATTCATTTGGAGTAGTGGAATCTACAGGAAATAATAGTGATGGCGTCTTCCGACACCCCATATACGAGCCTATGCTCAGAATTGATCCTTCTTGACCAATACTCTGATAAATTCGCCTTCAGCGGTTCAGGCTTTCCCGTGCCTTCAAATGGAGTTCTTTTGATTTCTTTAATTAGGTAATTGACCTTTGTTAATAGCTTTCTATCATTGTTTTGAAACCACAGATAATCTACCCATGATTCTTCCGTGAAAATCAATTTCATTCTTCAATTAACTCTTTTTCCATACTTTTCCCTGTTTTTGCTTCCCTTATAGATTTGTATAAATGTTCGGCATTTACAGGATTTGATAATAAGTATAATGTTTCCTGCCATGAATTAAATTCATCCAGCGAAATAAGTACGGCCCTGTTGCCAATATCATTGCATAAAATTGTAGGTTCTACATTAGCTGTAACACGTTCAATCAAGCTATCGAGCATCTGACTGGCTTGATTAGTTGTTATTGCATCCATGGTATTTCCTCTCGATTGGTATGTTTTAATTTCTGCGGATGTGGGTTGTCGTACTGTTGACCAAATGTTGGTTTACGGGTAAATATCATTCCTATAGAGGACAAACTGTAAAAGTACCTTTTACTTCATTATCCAGCTTTGCATGTTCCGGACGGATATTTTTGATTTCTATACCAACCCTCTTTCCTTCGACCATTTTACATGATGAACTTGATGGTAATGGGTTACTCCGTTTGTTGTCGTAAAGCACAGTTGTAGCCACAGCGTATTTCCCCGCATTTTGGCAAACAACGACCTGGGCTTTTTCAGAGTCATAAAAGATATTTGGTTCATTTTGTTTGGTCACTGTCCACGGCTGAGCTTGGCGACATTCCTTCGGCGTAGACTGGATGTCAGCCGCGATTATTGCTCCTAAAGCTCCGATAATTGCACCTGTTACAACTCCCGCTGCTCCAACTATTGCTTGTTTCATGGAAATCGTTCTCCTTTATCGCGCTAACGCCGCAAATCAGCCGACACGTAAGGAGCGGTAGCGACTGTAGTGGTCGGCTGGATTTGCCCTATTAGCTGCCTTTTGCATTTTCTAGTACACCAGCCGCAATTGAAGACATTGCTAAATATCTTTTTGCCTCACCGGCTGATAGTGTAAACTCAGGTAAATGAGCTGCCTTGTTTCTTAAGGCTAATAGATTATCTATCAATGTCATGCTTTCTTCTGATAGTTGTTTACCAAGGTGTTTTCTTATTTGCTGAGGAAATGAGCCTGGAAATTGAATTTGTTTTTGTATTCCGGCATTTCTACCAGCAGTTTCAATCATTACCCATGCTTCCATTATTGCTGCCCTTGGGGATATTTCTGCAATTCTTTCAAGCTGCTCCTGTTTAGATATTATTGCTCTATCTTTTAATTCCGATCTCTTTATTTTCTCAGCCCGTACTTCAGCATTATTTAGTTCATTTTCAAATTTTGCTTCTGCATCCTTATATTTAAAGTATGACAGACGAGAAAACAAGCCATCAATATTCGACTTAAATAAGTATACTATCCATATGACCACCACAGGCCACACAAGAATCTTAATTAACTCTATAAAATTATCCATCGATCTGAATTTTGGTTTATGCAGCTAACTAAAAGTAGACCTCAAAAGCGACGTAAGAAAATACGTCGAAAGTGAGGTCTAATCTGCTTGCCTGTTCGCAAGTACCTGTATATATTACCAGTATATAGGACAAACCTGTCAGGTATTGACATGGGAAATACCCCCTCCGCTGGAACGTAGACCAAGCCCCGCCTGCTCGACCAGGTGCAGGACAAAATCCGTTTTCCCGCCCGTTTTCCCGCCCGTTTTCCTCGCATTTCACCTAAATTTACGCTCCGGTAGCGGCGGAGCGGGATACCGCCCGATCTTGAGGTTCCAGTAGGTCCATGAACGGGCGTCGAATACCCCCGGCGGGGCGTCGAGGATCGCCTCGGCCAGTTCCTCGTCGGAAACCTGCTGCCGCAAGGTCTGCACATCCTCATGAGTGCCGTAGGTCAGGACATGAGCGATGAAATGCACCGGCTCCCGGACTGCCTCTTCGGGTGATTTGAACCATACTGTGCGCCGTGCCACGCGCTCCAGCGCTTGGGTGAGTTGCAGGGGCTTCATCGGCCATTTTCCGGCCCTTTAGAGGCTGTCTAAAAACTAACACATTGATTTTAAATCGGTAGGCTGGGGTGAGGAACGAACCCCAGCTTCGGTTATTGCTGGGTTTTGGCCGTCCCTGGCCGCAACCCAGCCTACGGCCTATGGTCCTTTTTTAGACCGTCTCTTAGGCATCCATGGGCGCACCGGCTCAAGGCGTGGCAGTCGGGACAGATCGACAGCGGCCACGGCATGCACCAGCCTGTCTTTGGTCTCCTGCGGAATAGAGGATAGGTCTCCGTCGTGGAAGTAGCATAACGCCTTTAGCGTGAGTTGGGCATTGAACTGCCGCCCGCAAATCACGGACGCGGCGGCAAGGGCGCTCGGAAGATCAATAACACCTGCTTCGAGTATGGCGGCGATATCGAGGTAATCCTTGGCTTCGGCCCGGTGCGGAACCCTGGCAGCCTTCATGCCCGCAAGATCGACCAAGGCGGCGATTTTAAGACCATTGTCAGGGGCGCGCAGTGGTTCCGACACGCGGCCCAGGCTCGGCAGGCCAAAGAAAGACACTTGCACCGGCCCACCCCGATCCACAAGACAGGTCAGGGTGTCGGGTTTGCTCTGGAGCACTTCCGCGCCATCCAGAAACGGCAAGGAGGCATAAAGACGATCCGGCGCGAAAGAGGCGGTCGAGAAAAAATCGAAATCCAGGCTTGCGCGGTGGCCCAGCTGCAAGGCGACGGCGGTCCCACCGTAAAGCGTGAAGGCTTCCGGCACCTCGCTCAGCTCACCCCACAATCGGCGCTGTGAGGATGGCAGGATATCCAGACGTGGTTTAAACGCTTGCGCCATCTTTCATTTTGTATATAAAAAGCGCGTTTTCTTCGGCGACCAAACCCTGCGACAATATAGCCTTCAGCTTATCAGATATCCTTAGCTCGGATACCGGCACCAGCCGCGGGCGGGTTTGTCCCCGAAAAGTGCGATTTTCCCCCTTTTCCCGGCGGTTCGCCGTCTACGCCAATGATAGGATCAGATCGACGGTGATCTGCGTCATAGGCAACATCGGATTTCCTCCGTACCTTACCCGCCTTGATTCCGGGGACCTCGCTCAACGATCCTTGAAGCGGCATGCGGCCCGGCTGGAAACAGAGTAGCTTTTATGAGCACAGCAGCAAGCAACCCCCCAAGTCCGCAGGAACAGACCGACCCACCGTCCGGCGCACAACGGATCGGCGAGCATATCGTCGAGATCGTCAGCGATTCGGGCGAGGGGGCCCAGAAGGCCGGCCAGACCTTCGGGACCATCTGCGCCCGGATGGGCAACGGCGTCTGGACGGTGGAGATCATCCCCGCGGAGATCCAGCCGCCGGCCCGCTCGCCCGCGGGCGCGAGCGGGATCCGGATCCGCCTCGCCTCCCATGATGTCACCAATATGGGGGACGAGGCCGACACGGTGGTCGCCTTCAACGAGCAGGTGCTCTACTCGCGCATCGCCAACGGTGCCTACAAGCGGGGTACCGTGGTCCTGCTCGAAGACAAATGGCGCGACGACCCGGTCCCCGAGATCCGCGACCAGTACGCCAAGGCGGTTACCGAGTTTCGGAACAACGGCCTGATCGTCCACGAGCTACCCATCGAGCAGGCCTGCCTGGAGATCATGCCCAATCCCCGCCGGGGCAAGAACATGTTCGTGTTGGGCATGCTCTGCCACCTCTATTCGCGGGACGTCCAAAAGGCCAAGGACGAGATCGCCACTACTTTCAAGCGTAAGGACGCGGATGTCATCGCCCTGAATCATCGACTATTCGACGCCGGCCTGGCATTCGCCGCCGAGCACCTGGATGCCCGCTATGAGGTCTCGCCCCGCCCGGCGGAGGAGACCCGGGACAAGCGCTTCATCGTCACCAACGGCAATCAGGCCCTGGCGCTGGGGGTCATGGCCTCCGGGATGGAGCTGGTATCCATGTACCCCATCACCCCGGCCACCTCGGCATCGCACTATCTGGCCGATGTCTTCCACGAGGTCGGGGGCTTCGTCCACCAGGCCGAGGACGAGATCGCTGCCGTCGGTTTCGCCATCGGGTCCTCCTTTGCAGGAAAAACCGCCTGTACCATCACCTCCGGCCCCGGCCTGGCGCTCAAGACCGAGATGGTAGCACTCGCGGTCATGGCCGAGATCCCCCTGGTGTTGGCAGTGGTGCAGCGTGGCGGTCCCTCGACCGGCCTGCCGACCAAGGTCGAGCAGGGGGATCTGCTGGCTTCCCTGTACGGCGAGCCCGGCGACGCGCCCAAGGTCGTCATCGCCGCCGCCACCATCCAGGAATGCCTGCACTTCGTCATCATGGCGCGGCGTCTGGCCGAGGCCTTCCGCACCCCCGTGATCCTGCTCACCGACGCCAACCTGGCCACCGGCGTGCAGCCCTATCCCCGCCCGGAACCCACCCCCGACTGGCTGGCGCCGCCCATCGACCAGTCGGAATGGGACCAATCCGTACCGCCCTACGACTGGGACCCGGAGACGGGGCTCTCGCCGCGTCCTATCCCCGGTATGCCCGGCGGCCAATATATCCTCACCGGCTTGGCCCACACCAATTTCAGCAAGGTCGCCTACGACTCGGATTCCAACCAGCAGGGCTGCACCATGCGCAGCCGCAAGCTGGCGGCCCTGGCCAGCACCCTGAAGCCACCCCAGGTGTACGGCGACCCGGAAGGCGACCTGCTGCTGGTGGGCTGGGGCTCCACCCTGGGCGCCATCGAGGAGGCGGTGGACCGGGCGCGGGCCCAGGGACACCGGGTCTCATCGGTGCACCTGCGTTTCCTCTCTCCCCTGGAGCCGGGCCTGAAGGAGATCTTCGCCCGCTTCGGTCGGGTCATGACGGTGGAGATCAACTACAGCGATGCCCCCGACGCCCCGCTGATCACCGACGAGACCCGGCGCTACGCCCAGCTCGCCTGGGTCCTGCGGGCCCATACCCTGCTGGACATCGACTGCTGGTCCGTGGTCTACGGCCACCCCCTGCAACCGGGGATGATCCACAACGTGATCCTGCAACGCCTGGCGGCCCCGCAGGATACCGGGGACGTGGATGAAAGAGACGAAAAAGATGAAAAAGAGGGAGGAACCGACTGATGTTCGGACTCAAAGCGGACTGGTCCCTCGAAGTCTTCGAGCGCTACTTCACCATCGGCGACTACGCCGGCGGCGAGGCCCGCTGGTGTCCCGGCTGCGGCGACCACGGGGTGCTCACCGCGGCCCAACGGGTGCTGCGCGACGAGCAGCAGAAGCCCGAGCTGTCGGTGTGCGTATCCGGTATCGGCTGTTCCAGCCGCATGCCCCATTACCTGGGCACCTATGGCTTCCACGGCCTGCACGGGCGCGCCCTGCCCCTGGCCTGCGGTATCAAAGCCCGCCGCCCAGATCTGGACGTCTGGGTCGCCACCGGGGACGGGGATTGCTTCTCCATCGGCACCGCCCACTGGATCCACGCCCTGCGCTACAACATGGACATGACCCTGATGGTGTTCGACAACGCCATCTACGGCCTCACCAAGGCCCAGACCTCCCCCACCAGCCCGCTTGGCTTCAAGACCAACACCCACCCCTTCGGGGCCATCATCGACCCGCTCAATCCCTTGACCGTCACCTTAGGGGTTACCAATGTATCCTTCGTGGCCCAGGTCGTGGACTGGAACCCGCCCCTGCTCTACGAGACCCTCAAGGCCGCCTACCGCCACCGCGGGACCGGCTTCGTGCGCATCATCCAACGCTGCCCCGTGTACGCGGAACAGGTCTCGAAGGCCTTGCAGGGGGATCCGTCCGGGTTCCTGCTGCTCGAGCACGCGCAAGGCATACCGATCGACCCCAGCGCCCAGCGCCAGTTTCCCCAACGGCTGGAGCACGACCCCAGTGATCTGGCCCAGGCCTTCCGGCTCGCCGCGGACCCAGCACTGATCCCCGTGGGCCTCATCTATCACAACCCGGATGCCCCCTGTTACGAAGACCTGTCCAGCCAAGGAACCGACATGACACCCCAGGAACGGCTGGAGCGTTTCGACGGGGTCCTGGACCGGCTTACGATCTAGCGGGGCGAGGCTCAGCCTCGAACCAACTAGCGAGGCTTCGTCTCTGAGTGATGAGTGATGAGTGATGAGTGATGAGTGATGAGTGATGAATAACCTCGGCTTACCACTCACCACTCAACACTCACGGGAGAGGGTGATCGAAACAATTCCGGGTAATGGCTAATGTATAAGTGATAACATGACCAGCGGTACTGGCTACTATGTCCCCTCTCTCGCCGGGAGAGGGGTTGGGGAGAGGGGATCAAAAAGATGAATCGCTCTACTTTTTCACTTATAGGTTTACCACTACCCAATTCCGAACTCGAATTTTCTGTTTTTTAAAAATCGGATAACGTCTTTTCCGCCAATCGCCTAACCGATATGACCACCAACCAAACAGCAAGGGGACAACAGACCCAAATCCCCGGCTCGCAACCGGAGAGCATCCCGGCCCTGCCGACGGCGGTAAAAGACGCCAAGGCCACCCGGGAACTCATGTTCACCCTCCGCCACTTCCACCTCGGCGAGCCGACGGCAAAGGACCAACTCGAAGCGGCGCCCGATGATATCCTGCCGGCCCTGCTCGACCCGTTCCGCGACACCTCCAAGCTGCGCTACGACTACCCCCTGTTTCTGTTTCCACCCGACGCCGGGGACGGCCATCAGGATGCGGACGACTTGGAGCAACCCCTGGCGGAATGGTTCGCCCGGACCGTGCAGGGATTCGCCCCCGGTGACAACGAGGCGCGTATCCTCAAGGACCACCTGCACTGGCTCGAATACCACCTACGCCAAACCTTGCGGGAACGCGAGGGACCGGCGCCGGCAGCGCCCGTTCTGCGGCGGGCAGGGCTGGATCTGCAACACCGTTTGAACCTGGACCAGGCCAACCGCGAGCGCCTCCAAGAGGACCTGGATAAGCTGCGGGACGCGGCCGGCGCAGGTCGGATCATGGGCTATGGCCGCTACCCGGCCCTCCACCTGTTGATCCACGCCGTCCGCAGCCGGGTCATCCCACGCTTGACCCGGTTTCAGTCCCAGGTCGACCAATCTATCCGCGGCCTCCGGGCCCTGTTCGACGTGGAATGGGGTAAGTCCGACGAGGCCATCGAGCCGCGCCAGGCCCGCGACAGCGTCGGACCCGAGGGCGAGCGCTTCGACCCCGCCGCCCTCTCGGCGGTGATGGACCACTCCAAAGGCACCCAGGAAATGCCGCCGGAACGGCGCGCGCGGATCGAACGTGTCCTCGCGATCCTGGAGGCCTGGCAACCCGACCCGATCCGGGTTCGGTTCGTCCACCTGGGCGGTGTGGCGGGGCACTGGCTGTCCGAGAGCTACGACACCAAGGACCTAACCGACCCGGACCCCTGCGCCAAGGCCACGGAACTCTTCGACCGCGAGGCCGAAAAGCTCGCCGGCGCCTTTGCCGCCGTGCGCATCGCCCAGCTCGAGATCGAGGGCATCTACGACCCGGCGATCCACGACCCCTGGTTCGACAACTTCCAATGGGAGGCCTTCTCCCAGGAAGAGCTCCTGCTCGTACCCAGCATCATTGCCCTGGACGACGCGGATCGAGTCGCCAGCACCGGGCTCCACTCCTTCTCGCGCCTGCTGAGCTCGGGCCGCCCGGTGCAGATCATGATCCGCATCCAGGCCCACAACAACCCCGGTGCGCTGCCGGACGAGAACCCCTTCCAGGCCTTTCGCACCGAGCTCGGGTACCTGGGGATCAGCCACCGCCAGGCCGTCGTGACCCAGTCGTCCGCGGCCCGTCACCGCCACCTGATGCGCTGCTTCCTCGATGCCCTGGACGCCACCCACACCAGCCTGAACCTGATCACCATCGGTATCCGGTCCCCAGACCCGCTGGTTCGCCTCAACGCCTGGCTGGTGGCCGGGGCCGGCATCGAAGGGCGCGCCCACCCCTTCTTCCGCATCAATCCGGCGGCCGGAGACTTCGCGGCCACCCGCATGGATTTCAGCGAGAATCCCCAGGAGACCCGCGACTGGCCGGTACATCCCTTCCGCTACCGGGACGAGAACGGCAACGGCATCGAGGCCCAGCTGGCCTTCACCTTCGCCGACTACGCCCTCCTCGTCGAGCGCCTGCGCGACCACCTCCGGATCATCCCGCCGGGCTGCGACTCGTCCGCCCTGGTCCCGGTGGCCGATTATCTGGCCCTGTCCCTGGAAGAGGCCAACCGCCTGTTGCCCTTCGTCTGGGCCGTGGACGGCAACAACTTGCTGCATCGATTGGTCATCTCCAGGGAACTCATCCTCGCCTGTCGGGACCGGCTCAACTTCTGGCACACCCTGCAAGAGCTGGCCGGCGTGCGCAATCCCTATGTGGAACAGGCGATCGCGCGCACCCAGACCGAAGAGCAACAACAGGCCGCGGCCGAGCGCGAACGCCTCCAGGCCGAGCATGCCCTCGAGCTGGAACAGGTCCGCCAAGCCGCCGCCGGCGAGGCCATGCAACGGCTCACCGACATCCTGCTCGGGATGGATCTGACCAGCACCTCCGGTGGTGGGTCCATCCTAGCGAAACCGGCAAGCCCTCCGCCCGCGGAAGAAGAGACAGCCCCGCCCATAGAGGAAGACGACGGTGAAATCGGAGAGCCAATCACACCCGAGCCTGCTCTGAGCTTCGACGAA
>NZ_FLUY01000430.1 GCF_900092655.1 Candidatus Thiosymbion oneisti | reverse complement strand
AGTAGAGTAGAGAGCAGGTTCCCGTGTCCTTAGATGTGGCCTATCCGTTGCCGCCCCTTTCGTCTGGCGGTGCCTCACGAGCCAGATCATA
>NZ_FLUY01000198.1 GCF_900092655.1 Candidatus Thiosymbion oneisti | reverse complement strand
GCCCAAAAATGCTTTCCCCAATATCGTTTTTTTAGCTCTGGGAATTCGCTTTGAAGAAGACGTGATGACCTTCCTTTAACCCGCTTTACAAAATCGCTTATTGATAAC
>NZ_FLUY01000012.1 GCF_900092655.1 Candidatus Thiosymbion oneisti | reverse complement strand
CAATCATGACTGAAAACCCCTTTGATTGATTTTGTAGATGAGTTATTCTACTCTAGCATTTAAAAAATACCACTACCG